>NZ_MLYQ01000004.1:0-109819 GCF_001866725.1 Bacillus sp. MUM 13 | reverse complement strand
ATAACCAAAAAGGAAGCTGATATGATTCAGCTTCCTTTTTGGTTATTCCTCTATTCTTTTTTCTCCCATCAGCCTTTTATGAATCCATATGGCCGCCTGTGATCCATCACCCATGGAAATGGTTACCTGTTCGGAATGTGCTATTAAATCTCCGCCAGACCAAATGCCGGTAACACTTGTTTCTTTCGTTCTGGGATTCGTTGCGATATGCTGGCTTTCATTGAGCTGCACGCCTGCCTGAATTGCCAGTTCGTTATTCATCTTGTTGCCGCTAAAGCCTGTAAACCCTCTTTCAGCAAGGATTGTCCCGCCGTCCTCAATTGTTACTCCATTAAAGTTTCCTTCATCATCGATGAGTACTTTGGAAATTTTTTTCCAAATAGTAGGGATGCCATTTTTTTTCAGTTTTATTTCAAGACCATCATCTATTTGCTTTTGATCGTGATTGATAAAAACGATGTCATCCGTAAAATAGGTTAAGGTAAGGGCAGCTTCTGCGCCAGTATTTCCTCCGCCCAATACTATCGTTTTTTTATCGGCCACTTCATATCCGTCGCAATCAGGACATACATAGACTGAACGCCCAAGACAGGGGCCAAGATTTTCAAGCTGGGGAAGGCGGTCTATAAGGCCGGTGGCAAGAAAAACGGTTTTGGTTTGGAACGTGCCCTGGATTTCTGCAGTGACTGTAAAATAATCCTTATGATTTTCCAATTTTATGGCTTTGTCTTTTAAAAATTCAACACCGTATTTTTCTGCGTGCCTTTTTCCGAGGTCGCGAAGTTCATTCCCGCTGACCCCATCCGGCCAGCCTAAAATATTATGATACCCTCTGCATATGCTGGAACGGCCATGGCCGGAATCAATGACAAGAATATTATGCTTATATCGTCCTAGCTGTATAGCAGCCTGCAGACCGGCTATGCCTCCGCCAATAATTATGCAATCGTAATTTTTCAAAATTTCACCGCCTATGGATTTAATTGTTTGGCAACATCTAAACAAAATATACCACCGAAGGTCTTGATATAAACTTTCATAGAAGAGGTTAGCGTAAGGGTTAAAAGGGAAAGAAAGTTATGGGGAAGGACCGGAAGATTAAGACTTGTTTGCTGTTTGCTTGTATGCGCATACAATTCAAAAAAAGAGAGACTGTTATTTGTCTCCCTAAAGGTGTTGTATAAAAACATGATGTTATGTTCATGATTCATCATCAATTGAAATCCATTGCTCTGACCATTTCTCGATTTCCCGAATAATGGGTTCAATCGCAATACCTTTTTCTGTTAAAGAATACTCGATCCGGACAGGAGTTTCAGGGAATACTTCCCTCTTTACAATGCCTTCCTGCTCCAGGTCTTTAAGCCGTTCAGATAAAATTCTTCCGCTGATTGGAAATGAAGATTCGATATTGCAGAATCTTTGAGGCCCTTGCAAAAGCTGGCTAATAATCATTCCTGACCAACGTTTGCTGATTATTTGCATGCCTTTTTCAAATCGCGGACATATAGAAGCTATGTTCACAGTTATCACCTCTTGATTAATAGTATACCCTATTTGGTGAAAAAGTAACAATACAACTATTTGAAATAAACTTACTTGACGGAACGAAAAGAAAATACTATACTAACTTACATAAAGTAACCTGTTTATTACGAGTCAGCAGATTGCTTTATGTTAAAAGGGTTTTTCTTCCATTGGTAAAAAAGCAAAAAAAGCGGAAAATAAAATGCAGGGGGGAGAAACCATGGAATTTCATGACAACCGTCACACCCGGGCAGGACATGTGCATCTTGCTGTAAAAGATCTTCAAAACCTAAAGCACTTTTACAAGGAAGTAATTGGCCTGGATATTTTATCAGAAAATGAAAAGGCTGTATATTTTACTGCGGATGGAAGGGTCCCTCTTGTTATTCTTGAAGAAAAGAGGGAGGCAAGTCCCGCAGATAGCAGGGCCGCCGGTTTATACCATTTTGCCCTGCTGCTGCCGGCGCGCAGTGACTTGGCCTCAGTAATGAGACATTTGCTTGAATTCGGATATCCCCTGCGAGGCGCATCTGACCATCAATTTAGTGAAGCTCTTTATTTAGACGATCCTGAAGGCAATCAGATTGAAATATATTGTGACCGGCCGAAAGAAGAATGGGATTGGCAGGACGGAGAGCTTCCATTTGTCAGTGATCCGCTTGATGCTGAAGGCATTTTAAACGAAGGCCAAAATCAAAAATGGTCAGGGCTTCCAAATCAGACGGTTTTGGGCCATATCCATCTTTTTGTTCATGATTTAAATCTGGCAAAAGATTTTTATTGCGATGGATTAGGGTTTGATATTACAATTCCATTCCGCAATAATGCCCTGTTTGTTTCCAGTGGAGGGTATCATCATCACATCGGGCTGAATACTTGGAAGGGCCATGAAGCGCCTGCCCCGGATCCGGAAAGCTTAGGCATGCAATGGTATTCCATTATTTTTGCCGAAAGCGAGGAAAGAGAAGCCGCAATCAGCAGGCTGCAACTTGCCGGCTATGAGGTATGGAATGAGCATGGAATGCCTTTTACTAAAGATCCTTCTGGAAATGTTATAAAGCTTCTTGTCTGATTCTCAGGCAAAATCCTAGGTTTATTTCTGCTTTAAGCAGTAAAATAAAAAAGTCTTTTAAGACAAATAATGAAAAGGTAGGTATTCAACATGTCAACAGTTTTATACATCACTGCACACCCACATGATGAAACAACATCATTCAGCCTTGCTGCGGGTAAATCTTTTGTAGATTCATACCGCGAATCAAATCCTAACGATGAAGTGGTTCATTTGGATCTTTATAAAATGAATATTCCTCATATCGACGCTGATGTTTTCAGCGGATGGGGCAAGCTTCGTTCTGGTTCACAATTTGACCAGCTTTCAAGTGAAGAGCAGGCTAAAGTCAGCCGCCTTGCTGAATTGACTGATCAATTTGTTGCAGCTGATAAATACGTTTTCGTTACTCCATTGTGGAATTTTTCTTTCCCTCCAGTTATGAAGGCGTATCTTGATTCAATTTGTACTGCAGGAAAAACATTCAAATACACCGAGCAAGGTCCAGTAGGACTTCTTGGAGACAAAAAAGCACTTCATATCCAGGCTCGCGGAGGAGTTTATTCCGAAGGTCCTGCAGCTGATCTTGAAATGGGTCACAGATACATTCAAGTCATCATGAACTTCTTCGGTATCCCTTCATTTGAAGGCCTATTTATCGAAGGACATAACCAATTCCCTGACCGTGCTGAAGCAATTAAGCAAGAAGGAATTGAAAAAGCAAAACAATTAGGAAAAACATTTTAATAAGCAAAAACCGCACTGGGCTCTGCTCCGTGCGGTTTTTTTATAGAGAGAATTTATTCAAGGTTTGCAGAAACCCAATAAAGGGTACAAAATCATATCTTGAAATTTAAGGAGGAGGTAAGGATGGCAGAAGCTAAGAGAGTTGGACCTTATGTGTGGCTTGGAGTCGGAATTGCCGGGGGTTCTCTCTTATTGTCTAAAAGCAGCAGGGGTAAAGCTGTAAGCTTTTATAAGGGTATTAAAAATAAGGCAGTAAGCCTTTGGTCCCGGCAGCAGCCGCCCGTTCCCGATGTATTGCAAAAGTCTGGACATCCAGATCCTTATGACACAGAGGATAATAAGATGGTCGATGAAGGCGCCATGTACAGTGTAAATTATTATAATGAAAAGGTTCATCATTAACACTTCACAAAAACGTCTGTCAGGACGTTTTTTTTTTGATCCTTCCTGCAGATTACTGTCTCGTGAAATGAATGAAAGGGCAGTATATCCGCTGCATGCAAATGCGCCGCTGAAATAATGCATTATACAGCAGTTCTAAACAAAGAATAGCATCATACTGCCAGGCAGGTGATGTTAAGATATGGTATGGAAAATTTTTAAAGATGATATAAAAAGTGTGTTTGTAAATTGGGCGGCGTTAATCGTCATTGTTGGTGTTTTAGTGCTGCCATCTCTTTATGCATGGTTTAATATTGAATCTTCATGGGATCCTTACAGCAATACCAAAGGAATCTCTATAGGTATTGCGAATAATGACAGAGGCGCTTACTTAAATGGAAAGCATATCAACTTGGGTGAAAAAGTGGTTCAATCTTTAAAAAAGAACCATGCACTCGGATGGCAATTCACTAGTGAAAAGGATGCTAAAAGCAGAACGGAAAATGGGGAATATTATGCTTGTATTATTATTCCTTCAAATTTTTCCAGCCGTATGACCAGCGTGTTGACGGATCTGCCGGATAAACCTGTCATACAGTATTATGTTAATGAAAAAATAAATGCCGTCGCCCCGAAGATGACTTTTAAGGGAGCTAGCGGGATTGCAGAACAGGTGAGCAGGGAATTCGAAAGAACTGCAAGCACTATATTATTCAGTGTATTTAATGATTTGGGTAATGAGCTGAAGAGGGACCTGCCAATAATACAGCATGTGAAACAAATGGTATTTTGGCTGGAAGGCGAGCTGCCGCATATTCAGTATGCGGCTTCGATAGCTGAAAAGGATACAGTTAAAGCAAGGCAAATGATCTATACCGTTTCTGCGGGGCTTGAAGAGCTTTCACAAATCAATCTGGCTGGGGTAAATCTGAATCATGCAGCCGCAGATTATCTGGGTACTGTTAAGCGGGCTGTTGACCTTATCAAACCGCAGTTTAAAGAAAGTTTAAAAATACTATCTGCGAACTCGGACGGCTTAAGTTATAAATACGGTAAAATGCAGGATCAGTCTGTTTCATCTGAAGATAAACAAGAAATCATTCAATCAGCTGAATCTTTAACCAAAGCCCAATCTAACCAGATATCCGCATTGAAGAATATATTGGAACAGTTGAATAGCAGGAGCGGCGGGCAAAATCTGTCTCCTTTTATCATTAGATTGGATTCCATAATCAGCAATTACCATAATCAGGCACAGTTGCTGGTGGCCTCGAAAGCTGGAGATGCAAACGAGTTGAAAAGGCTGGAAACTCAAAATGGGCAATTGCTGTTTAGTCTGCTAAGTGATTTCGATAAAGCACTTTCACCTGAAATCACAATAGCCTCAAGGAATGCAAAGATACATGCAGATCAGTTAAGGAAAACGATTGATGAACAGCTCAGCGCCATTCCGGAAACTCAAGATCTTCTCCGAAAATCAATCAAGGCAGCTGCAACAAGTGTGAAAGATATAAAACAATTTCAAATGCAGCTCCCATCTATTGAACAGAACATAAGGAATATGGCAAATAGAATCAGGGAGTTTGAAAAAAATAATGATGTGAACCAAATCATTGGCCTTTTAATCAACGATGTGAAGAAGGAAAGCGACTTTTTTGCCCAGCCAGTTTTGCTTAAGGAACATAAAATGTTCCCCATCCCCAATTACGGCTCTGCCATGACACCTTTTTATACCACACTGTCACTATGGGTTGGAGGCTTGCTGCTTGTGTCTATTTTGGCGGTAGACACGGAGGTGCCAGGTGTAAAGCAATATCAGCTATATGCAGGGCGTTTCATGACTTTTTGGATATTGGGGCTTGGACAATCACTAATCGTGACAACAGGGAATATTCTATTCCTTCATATATATGCAAGTGATCCGTGGCTGTTTATATGGTCTGGAATGATCATTAGCTCGGTATTTGTGCTTATTGTTTATACGCTCGTTTCTCTTTTTGGAAATATTGGAAAGGCACTCAGTGTTATTTTGCTTGTTCTCCAAATTTCAGGCTCAGGAGGAACATTTCCAATACAAGTAACACCCATGTTCTTTCAGAAGATAAATCCCTTTTTGCCGTTTACGTATGCGATTGGCTTAATGCGGGAAGCGGTTGGAGGCAGTGTATGGAGGACGGTTTTCTTGGATTGTGCAATACTAATCCTGATTTTTTTCATGTTTGCAGCTGCAGGGGCGCTGTTAAAGAGACCCCTTCAGAAAATGGGTCAGTCGTTTAAAAGAAAGCTCAAAAAATCGAGGTTGATTGAACATTGATTTTTAAAAAGCCTGTTGCTGGCTAGTTCCAGAAACAGGTTTTGCCATTGACTGGATCAGCGTCTTTCTGTGGGACGAATCAGGAATGAAACAGCATAGGAGTATAAGCAAACATTTAGAACTTTTAAATTTTAAAAAATAAAAAACTCTTTATTGTACTTTGAAAAGTTAGGGATTAAGATGGATAAGTGGATTGTATTTAATAAAGTCAAAAAAATGAAAAGGAGTTGATACATTTGAGTAGTAGTTCATATGATCCTGAACCCAGTCAGCACGAGGAAGCCAATATTATCTTGGTTATGCATGATGTGATAGCTACAGGAGTATCAGCTCTTAAAAAGGTAGAATTGCTTCCTCATTAGAAGAGGAGGTTAATGAAATGATTGAAATTTATAAAACAAATGAATCTAGAAATCTTGAAAAAGTAAACGAAATTACAAAAGGCTGCTGGGTGAACATGGTGGCACCATCAGAAGCAGAAATTCAGAAGATTTGCCTGGAGCTCCAATTGCCGCTGGATTTCTTTAAAGATCCTCTTGATGATGAAGAACGCCCAAGAATCGAAAAGGAAGACAAAGATATTCTGATCATAGTCGATTATCCTTATATTACTCATGATGAATCAGGATTTCCTATATATGAAACAATTCCAATCGGAATGATTTTCACAAAGGATTGTTTCATAACTATTTCTTTAAAAGATACCCCGGTTTTAAGCAATTTTAAAAATAACAAAATCAAGACTTTTTATACACATAAAAAAACCAGGTTTGCCCTTCAAATCCTATTTGAAATATCCCTTTATTACCTGCGTTACCTCAAACAAATCAATAAGAAAACAAATGATGCGGAACGTGAGCTTCACCAATCAATGAAGAACAAGGAATTGTATACTTTCCTGGCACTTGAGAAAAGCCTTGTTTATTTCACAACATCCTTAAAGTCCAATAAGGTCGTACTAGATAAAATTCTGCGTTTTAATTATCTGACAATGTATGAAGAAGATAAAGAATTACTTGAGGATGTTATTATAGAAAATACTCAGGCCATTGAAATGGCAGAGGTTTATACATCAATCCTGAGCGGTATGATGGATGCTTTTGCATCAATTATTTCTAATAACGTGAATATAGCCATGAAATTCCTTACTTCAATTACCATCATCCTTACGCTTCCAACCATGGTGGCAAGCTTTTATGGTATGAATGTCGGGCTTCCATTTGCGCACAGCCCGTATTCCTTCATATTCACGCTGCTCCTTTCCGTAGGTTTGGCAGGAGGAACGGCCTTCATATTCTGGAAAAAGAAATATTTCTAAATTAAATCCGGCTTAAATATATAAAGCCTCACTAATTCCATTTCTTTTGGAAAAAGTGAGGCTTTTTATATGTTCATCTGGTTTGTGTGTGTTCTTTTGTTTTATTTTCACCTCAAAATAAGGAGGGATTTGCTACTTGTGAAGGCCTTCGAAGAGGGAAAGATAAGGACAGAAAAGGAGGGGGACTATGGACAATAATGATAAAATTCCAGCAGATAGCCTGTCAGATGACATCATAGATTTAATTAATTCGGCTTATAATGATGAAGGCAGTTCTCAGCAGGACAGCGATAAAAATGAAAAACCAGCCTTAAATTAAACCTTGAAAGCCCAATGAAGAGAATCAATGGGCTTTCAATATCAAGATTTTTTTTGCTTTTTCCCTGAAGAAGGTTTTGATATGCCTATTTCGCGATTTGTGGTGCCTTGTCCCTCAGGCTGTGACGAACCGAGACCAGCTCTAGATGGGTCTTGCTTTGTTTTATGATTCATGTTTTCACCTCCAGAACTTACTTTTCCATTTTGCTTTTCATTGTATACATATACTGTGACCAAATGGAAAGATTACAAAAGAGGAGGTGTTTTATTTGGCTAAAATTGGAGTTGAGCAATCCTTAGCTAATGTACAGCAGGCATTAGTTGAAAAAGGATATGATGTTGTGGCGCTTAATCAGGAATCCGATGCACAAGGCTGTGATTTTTGTGTTGTTACTGGCCTGGATTCGAATGTGATGGGCATGCAGGATACATCTATAAAAGGATCAGTGATAGATGCAAACGGACTATCTGCAGATGAAGTATGTGAGCAGATTGAGCAAAAAATGCAGTACTAAATAACAGGGATTTTGCATGGAAGCTGGATAGGGAAATCCAAATCCGAATGGTTTTTCGCATTTGGATTTCCCCTGGCTTCATTTTTTTGCTGAAGAGATTATTGGATCCACTGCTATTTCGACATTTCCTCTGACTGCCCTGGAAATCATACATGATTCTTCAGCTTTCTCAATAAGTCTTACCGCTTTTTCAACATCTCTGTCAGAAGTGCCGGCTGTCAATACAAGATTAGGACGGTGAATGATCTTTTTATATGTAAACACACCGTTTGTGACATCAACAATTCCTTCAGACTCCATCGTAAGGCTTTCTTTCTCAATTTTGCTCCTCTCAAGCATTGCTGCAAGTGTAATGATGTAACAGGTTGCCGCAGCGCCCAGCAGCATTTCATCAGGATTGGTGCCCTCGCCGGGTCCATCCATTTCAGGGGGTATTGATATCTTTGTTTGGAGATTTCCTGCCTGAATGCTTCCTGTGCCGTTTCTTAGTCCTGGCCAGCTGGCCTTTAAGTGAAAATGATGCTCTGCCATTCATATACCTCCCAATATTAACTTCATTAATAGTGTAAAACAATTGGCCTAAAAAGTATGCCGATTTGCTTTTAGAGTGATTTAAGCTGCAAACTGTAATAAAATGTTTGACAGGAGAGAAAAAAGGGTTATGTGTACAGAAGGGATTAACAATAAGTATGCAAAGAAATAGAGGGAAAGGGGAAAAAGAATGATACGCTTTGAGAATGTGACAAAGCATTACCGTGATGGAGATTATGCTGTCAAAAATCTGCACATGGAAATAAAGGAAGGGGAGCTTTTTGTAATCATTGGCCCGAGCGGAAGCGGAAAGACCACTACGCTGAAGATGATAAATAGGCTGATGGAGGCTTCTTCAGGGACCATTACAATTAACGGGAAAGAGATTTCAAATTACAATATTCATGAGCTGCGCTGGAATATCGGTTATGTTCTTCAGCAGATAGCCCTCTTTCCCCACTTGACGATTGCAGAAAACATAGCAGTTGTGCCAGAAATGAAGAAATGGGGGAAAGAAAAAATATCTTCACGCATTAATGAATTGCTTGATATGGTCGGTCTTGACCACAATACATATAAAAACCGAAAACCATCCGAATTGTCAGGTGGAGAACAGCAGCGGGTCGGTGTGATCCGTGCATTAGCTGCTGATCCTGAAATCCTTCTCATGGACGAGCCTTTCAGTGCTCTTGATCCCATAAGCAGGGAGAAACTGCAAAGTGATATCTTAAAGCTTCAGAAAAAAATCAAAAAGACCATCGTTTTTGTTACCCATGATATTGATGAGGCAATAAAAATGGCAGACCGGATTTGCTTAATGAATCACGGAGAAGCAGTTCAAATCGATACACCGCAGGATCTAATCAGTCATCCGGTCAATTCATTTGTCCGGGAATTTACTGGGGGCAGAGAACAAAAAGAAGAATCATTAAATAGCCCCATTGCTGATTTCCTTCATATTCTATCCGATGAAACTGAAACCAGCGGAAGTATTCCTTCAATAGCGTCCTCTTCTTCGCTCAGTGACCTGATCGGTTTGCTGGCGCATGAAGAAAAACTGGCGGTAGTGGAGGATGGGCGGGTCCTTGGCATTGCGGCGAGGCCGCATGTACTCCAATATATGTCAGGTCAGCTGGCGTCGAAGGGAGAAAAAGGATGAATACATTTACCCAAGTGCTTAATGACCGAAAAGGCGAATTGCTTCAAGCAATCCTTGAACACATTCAAATTTCATTCATTGCACTCTTGATCAGTATCATCATATCCATACCGCTTGGCGTATACCTTACACGGAAAGAAAAGCTGGCAGAATCCATTATTGGTGTTACGGCGGTGCTGCAGACCATACCATCCCTTGCTCTTCTGGGATTGCTGATACCTTTATTTGGAATAGGAAAGGTGCCGGCCATCATAGCTCTTGTAGTATACGCGTTATTGCCGATCATCCGAAATACATATACCGGTATCAAAGAAGTGGATCCTGCCCTTATTGAAGCGGCTGATGCCATGGGCATGAATACAGCAAGAAGGCTTGTGAAGGTAGAACTCCCCCTTGCCATGCCAGTCATTATGGCAGGAGTAAGGACAGCGATGGTTTTAATCATCGGTACGGCTACACTTGCAGCCCTGATTGGAGCAGGGGGGCTTGGTGATTTAATATTGCTCGGGATTGACAGGAATAACACTTCACTGATTATATTGGGCGCTGTTCCTGCGGCAATCCTGGCCATTTTATTTGACCGCGTCCTCCGTATTTTTGAGAGAATTTCATTTAAGAAATCTGCTTCCATTATTGGTGCAGCATTTGCGGCTGCCATTCTCTTATTGATCATCCCGTCAATCACAGAAAATAAAAAAGACTCGATTAGCATAGCGGGAAAATTGGGATCAGAGCCGGAAATTTTAATTAATATGTATAAGCTATTGATTGAGAAGGACACAGATCTTGAGGTAAACCTAAAACCCGGACTGGGAAAAACTCCTTTTGTGTTTAATGCGCTTAAATCCGGGAACGCTGATATTTATCCAGAGTTCACCGGAACGGCCATTTCTACCTTTCTGAAAGAAACAGCAGTAAGTACAGACAGCAAAGAGGTATATGATCAGGCAAGAGAGGGCATGGCGAAAAAATACAGCATGGAATTCCTTAAGCCTATGTCCTATAACAATACGTATGCATTAGCTGTGCCTGAAAGCTTTGCGAAAAAATACAATCTTACTAAAATCTCTGATCTTAGGGCCATCCAGGATAAAATAAAAGCCGGGTTTACATTGGAATTCAAGGACAGGGATGACGGATACAAAGGAATTAAAAAACGATATAAGGTGGATTTCCCGGAAGTCAGAACCATGGAGCCTAAGCTTAGGTACCAGGCTGTCAAATCCGGGGACATCAATTTAGTTGATGCTTATTCAACGGATAGTGAGCTTCGGCAATACAGGCTTAAGGTTCTTGAAGATGACAAACATCTGTTTCCTCCCTACCAGGGTGCTCCGCTCATGAAAAAAAGCCTTGCTGAACAATATCCCGGCATAAAAAAAGCTTTGAACAAGCTTTCTGGAAAAATATCAGATGATGATATGCGTGTGATGAACTATCAAGTTAATGTGGAAAATAAAAGTGCGTTACAGGTAGCCAAGACATATCTGAAAAGCCATGGGATTTTGAAGTAATAAAAATGCTTTAGCAAATATCCTTTCAATTTAAGCCTCTCTTCTTAGGTTTGAACAGAAGAGAGAGCTTATTTTTTGATTGATAAATAAATATGTTTGACAGACTGTTCCTAATCAATTATCTTTAAATCAAGATATTTTTATTGAAAGTAATTTTAGTGTATGAATATTAATGTATTTTAATAAGAAGGAGCTGTGTGAATATGGAATTAAAGGGAATTCACCATGTCTCAGCCATAACAGCAAATGCTGCCGGAAATTTTGAGTTTTACACAAAAACATTGGGAATGAGATTAATAAAGAAAACTGTAAATCAGGATGATGTTAGTGTCTATCATTTATTTTATGGTGATGAAATTGGTACGCCTGGAACAGAATTGACATTCTTTGAGCTGCCGCGTGCAGCTCGGACATATGAAGGAAATAACAGCATTTCTGAAATTTCCCTGCGGACTGCGAGTGACGCGGCACTTGAGTATTGGAAAAAAAGATTTCAGGAAAAAAATGTTGAACATGGGGAAATCGAAATCCGTTATAACCGTAAAGCTTTGCCTTTCAGGGATTTTGAGGGCCAAAGACTTGTTTTGATTTCAGAAGAAAATGAGAATGGTGAAAGTGGAACACCATGGAAAAACAGTCCTGTTCCCGCTGAATTCAGCATTCTGGGCTTGGGCCCAGTTTCTCTTACAGTTCCTGACCTGGAACCGACACATAAGGTTTTGACAGATTTGCTGGGATTTCGCAGAGAGGGCAGCTATCTTTCCAAAAATCATGGTCAGAGTGAAATCGCCGTCTATGCAGCGGGAATAGGAGGCCCTGGAACTGAAATTCATTTGGAAGAAAGAAAGGACCTGCAAAGAGAACGCTTAGGAAGAGGCGGCGTCCATCATGTTGCCTTTCGGACAGCTGACCAGGCCGAACTGCAGGAATGGATAAAAAAAATAGAGAATACAAAATTCATCAATTCAGGTCTCGTGGACCGGTATTATTTCAAATCCCTGTATTTCAGGGAGCCTAATGGAATTTTATTCGAATTGGCAACAGACGGTCCCGGGTTTACTGCAGATGAAGATCTTAGCCAGCTGGGTGAATCGCTTGCATTGCCTCCGTTCCTTGAGCCGAGGCGAAGTGAAATAGAAGGAAAACTCAAGCCTTTGGAAACAAAGTGAAGGAACAGGAATTTTTTTAAAAAAAGGTTTTCTTAAGTTAAGAGGAGGATAAAAAATGAAACATATTTTTCAAAAGGGAAGTTCACCTGATGCACCGGTTTTGCTTTTATTGCATGGAACAGGCGGAACCGAAACAGATTTGCTGCCGCTGGCACAAATGATATCGCCAGAATCCTCTGTTCTTAGTGTCAGGGGAAATGTGCTCGAAAATGGCATGCCCCGCTTTTTCAGAAGACTTTCTGAAGGAATATTTGATGAAGAAGATTTGATTTTCAGGACAAGTGAGCTTCATGAATTTCTGCTTGAATCAGCAAAAAAATATGAATTTGATCCAAGTAATATTGTAGCTGCAGGATATTCGAACGGAGCCAACATTGCCGCAAGTCTTTTATTCCACTATAAAAATGCCTTAAAAGGTGCTATTCTTCATCACCCGATGGTTCCAAGAAGAGGAATTGATTTGCCGTCGATGAAAGATTTACCAGTATTTATTGGAGCAGGAAGCAACGATCCCATTTGTCCCAGGGCTGAAACAGAGGATTTGTCAGCACTTCTGGAAAATGCAGGTGCAAGGGTCCAGGTGCAGTGGGAAAACTATGGCCACCAGCTGACAAGGAGCGAGGCAGAAGCAGCTGCGGAATGGTTTAAAGATATTTTTCTGCAGAAATGATAAGAAATGATGAGTTTGCCCGAAGTGAATCTAAGGGTATGTTAAAGAGAGCTTTAACGATTACTTAATAAAAGTACATGACAGGTGCGAATTTTGCTTTACACTTGGGGAAAGCTGTAAAGGAGAGAGTCCTCTGGAGCCAGGACATGAGACTCGGCCGGACACTCCCTGGAGCCTGTTGTTCTGAAGCTGTTAATCAGCAGGCAGGTTTAACAAAGACGACTATAAATAAAGAGGTGCAGCCCATGATCGCCATTGATCCAGAAAAAATCAGCACTAAGGAGAATTATAAATTTCTTATTGGTAGCATTATACCGAGGCCCATTGCTTTGGTCACTACTCAATCGCATGATGGAATACTTAATATCGGTCCCTTCAGCTATTTTAATATTGTCGCTGCGGATCCTCCAATGGTGTCTGTATCTGTGCAGCGGAAAAATGGCATATGCAAGGACACTGCCAGAAATGCCATGGAAACAAAGGAATTTGTCATTCATATTATCGATGAAGAAATCGTTTCAGATGCGAATGAAACGGCAGCAGAGCTTCCTGCTGGAGAAAGTGAGCTTCCAAGGACACATTTTTCCCTAGCAGAAAGCGATGTGGTCAAAGTTCCGTCATTAAAGGAACCAAAGATCCGATTTGAATGTGTGCTTGAACAGGCAGTACCTCTTGGCGGACATGAAGAGGCGCCTGCTTGTGACCTGCTGATCGGAAAAATTGTCCGTTATCATATTGCTGACGATCTTTATCAAGACGGAAAAATACATGCAGAGAAATTAAAGCCGGTCAGCAGGCTGGCAGGGAATTTTTACTCTAAGCTTGGAGAAATATTTGAGATAGCACGGCCAGAATAAGGACCTAGACCGTATCATTTATTTGGAAATGATGCGGTTTTTTCTGTCATTACACCTCTTGATGAATTAAGATGAAATAAAAGGGGTGTATTTCATGATTATTTTTCAAAATGAACATACAACGGTATTTCAAAGTGCATTATACCAAACTGTCTCTGTATTTATTGAAACAGATCAAGCTGTATTTCTGACAGATCCCACATGGCTTCCCGCTGAAGTGGAAGAGATAAGGAAGTTTGTTTATGAAAAAAGAAATGGAAGGGCACTATATATCATTTTTACACATAGTGACTTTGATCATATTATTGGATATAAAGCCTTTGAGGATGCTATCATCATTGCTTCGCAGGAATTTGCAGAAAGGCCGGACAAAGAAGCGCCGCTTAAGCAAATTAAGGATTTCGACACAAGGAATTATATAACAAGAAATTATGAAATCGCTTATCCTGAAGTGGACATCATGATACATAAAGATTCACAAAGTCTCGACATTGGTGAAGCAACACTCACTTTTTATAAAGCACCAGGTCATACACGGGATGGTTTATTTACAATCGTAGAGCCATACGGAATATTCCTTGCAGGCGATTATTTATCAGACGTGGAATTCCCATTTGTAGAGGATGATTATCAGGACTACATAAAAACAATGATCAAATCAAAAACCTTATTGGAGGAAAACGAAATCAGCCTGCTTGTGCCAGGTCACGGTTCACCTGAAACCTCAAAACAGAACATGCTGAACCGTGTCAGGGAATCGCATGAATACCTTTTGGCATTGAAAAGCGGCGGTCCTGATCCAGAAGTGCTATCAAAAACCTATAAGTTCTTTGAGGGATTAAAGGGTATGCATGAATATAATCTGAAGATGGCAAAGTAACAGTTATGCCTAGTGCTAAAAGGAAGCTGCAGATATAATTTCAGCCTTCCTTTAGCTGGCCATAAAGGTATAGGCTCTTTCTCTGGAGGATGAGGGATTTACAGCGTTATTCTTCTGGAAACAACAATCTTTAAGAAAGGCTGTTTTCGTAAACTTTGCTGCTATGGAACAAGGGGTTGATTTCCGCTACAGGGTGCTTCGCTCCAATCAACATACTTTAACAATGGATTTGCCTTGAAAACTTATTAAATAACAACAACCTATTAAATTAGAAGCTTCAAGAAAGACATTTATAATAAAGGTTAAATTTTCAAGAAACTTATTGAAATCGGTTACATGAAGTGGTATATTATTTATAGTTCCCGAAACGTTTCGGATTTAGGAGAATTTTTATGACAACCATTAAGGATATTGCCAAAGCAGCTGGTGTTTCGGTTACGACCGTGTCGAGGGCTCTTAATGGCTACTCGGATGTTAGTGAGAATACAAGAAGGAAAGTGGCCATGCTTGCCAAAGAACTGAATTACAGCCCCAACACTTTGGCACGCAGCCTTGTCATGAAAAAATCGATGACAATCGGGCTTCTTGTTAACGGCATCAATCAGGCTAGCATAAAGGATAATTTTACTTTTGAGGTTCTCGCGGGAATTAATGAGTATGTAAGCAAAACAAATTATGATCTGGTTTTGTTCAGTACCACATCGACTAAACAGCGTGAAAAATCCTATTCCCAGCTCTGCCGTGAAAGACGGGTAGACGGGGTAATCATCTCAGGTATAAGGACAGATGATTCTTATCTTCAGGAAATACTGCAAAGTGAAATTCCTTGTGTTTTAATTGATATTCCTATCAAGACAGAAAAAGTCGGTTACGTGACAGCAGATAACAAGCTTGGGGCCAATCAGGCAGTCAGCCATTTGCTTCAGCTGGGTCATCGTAATATAGCTTTTGTTAATGGCCATAAATTTGCATTTGTAAGCGAACAAAGGCTTGAAGGCTATCTTGAGGCTTTAGGCAATGCCAAAGTGCCGATCCGTGAAGAATGGATTGTAAATGGAAACTTTAATGAGGATACAGCAGAAGCTGAGGCACTTCTGCTGCTGAAAAACTATCCGGATATTACGGCTATTTTTAGTGCAAGCGACCTTATGGCTTTAGGAATCCTTAAGGCAGCTAAAACATTGGGCATCAAAGTACCCCAACAGCTTTCTGTAATTGGCTACGATGATATTCTGCTGTCATCATATGTTTCTCCGGCATTGACTACTATTGCCCAGAATAAGTACAAAATGGGCCAGGAAGCTGTAAAGTTATTGATTGCAACATTGGAAGGACGGGAAGTTCCGCAGGTGATTACTCTTGAGACAGAGTTGAAAATCCGGGAAACTACATGTGAAATTTAAACATTTAATAAGGTGGTATTGCTCCATCTTATTACGCATCAAATCCAAAACGTTTCGGATAATAGGCTATTTTTTTCAGCTTTTCCAAAACGTTTCGGAAAGAAGGAGGACAAAATGGAATATAGAGTAATTAAGGAAAATGATTTATTTTTATTAACAGATACAATGGGGAATATCCCGGAAAACCATTTATATGGACTAGGGCTTTATAAACAGGATACCCGTTTTTTAAGCAAGCTGGAAATTGATATCAACGGTGAAGCTCCGATCCTATTATCGTCAGAAGCAGAGGAGAATTACATTTCAACCATGCTGCTCACTAATCCCCATATGGAGAAGGATGGAGAACTGATTTTATGGAGAGAGTCCGTAGAAATTGAAAGAAAGCGTTTTATATTTGAAGATGTGCTATACGAAACAATCAGCCTTAAAAACTATTTTCCGAAACAGGTAGAATTTAGCTTCGGAATAACCTTTGATGCTGATTTTAAAGATATGTTCATTGTACGGGGATTTCAATCAGGTAAAGTCGGCACAAAGCAAGACAAGAAAATAGATGGAAATAGCATTGCATACAATTACCAAGGTGCTGACGGCATTTATAGGTCAACAGTGGTCAAGTGGGATGAAGAAGCTGCATCAGTCTCGCAAGACGGAAAAATTTCATTTTCCTTCAGCCTTCAGCATGGAGAAACCCGGAAAATTACTTTTACGGTTGACCCTCAAATAGGAGAAATGCCTGAAAGCAAAAAGTTACAAGATCCAGCATCTGCTCTTTTGTCACTTCAGCAATCTTATGAAAACTGGCAAGGATGCATATCAAAGTTTGAAAGTGATTATGAACCCCTAAATGTTCTTGTAAATCGCGGAATAATGGACTTAAGAGTTTTGCTGACAGATCTGGGACAGGGACAATTCCCGGTAGCTGGCCTTCCATGGTTTGGTGTTCCATTTGGAAGGGATAGCTTGATTGCAGCACTGCAAATGCTGGCATTTAATCCAGATGTTGCACGCGGGACCTTGCTGACATTGGCAGAACACCAAGGAAAAAACTTGGATCCATGGAGAGATGAACAGCCGGGAAAAATCATGCACGAAATCAGGTTTGGCGAATTGGCTAATACCGGCCAGATTCCTTTTACTCCGTATTATGGAACAATTGATGCAACACCTTTGTTCCTGATTCTGCTTACACAATATGTGAAGTGGACAAATGATCTGGAAATAGTGGATAAGCTGCAAAGTAACATAACCGATGCCCTCACCTGGATTGATTCATATGGTGATCGCGATGGCGACCTTTTCGTAGAATATCACCAAGAATCCAGCAAAGGGATAGCTAATCAGGGCTGGAAGGATTCAGGTGACAGCATTGTTCATAGAAATGGGGAATATGCGAAAACCCCAATCGCTTTAAGTGAAGTACAGGGATATGTTTATGATGCAAAATCAGGAATAGCTGACATTAATGAGCGTGTAGGAAAAATGGATGAAGCTAAGCAGCTAAGACTGGAAGCTCAGAAATTAAAAGAAAAGTTTGAAGAAGATTTCTGGATGGAAGAGCAGCAATATTATGCGACGGCCCTGGATCAAGATAAAAAACAGGTTGGTACAATTACGTCTAACCCCGGCCATGTTCTGTTTTCCGGAATGTTAAGCCAAAAGGGTGAGGACGCTGTTGCAAAGATGCTTACATCACCTAAGATGTTTTCCGGATATGGAATCCGGACAATGGGTGAGGGAGAAGCCGGGTATAATCCGATGAGCTATCATGATGGAAGTATCTGGCCACATGACAATAGCATGATTCTGCTTGGCCTTAGCAAGATTAGAAGAACGGAAGAAACTAAAACAGTGATAAAGGGCCTTATTGATGCATCCGCACATTTTGAATATGGCCGCCTGCCTGAACTTTTTTGCGGATACAGCAAGGCGTCAGGAAAAGCTGTTAAGTATCCGGTAGCATGCTCCCCTCAGGCATGGGCAGCAGGAACTCCATTAGTCTTTGTTCAATCGCTTCTCGGTCTGTTCCCGGACAGCTTAAAGAAGGAAGTTCATCTGTCTCCTATTCTTCTTGATGAAATGAACCAGTTTACCATACATGACATTTCAGTTGCTGGCGGACATCTGACAATCGAAGTCAAAAGAGAAGTTCATGAAATCAGTACAAGGATTCTTAAAAACACAACAGGCTTTACTATTATTCTTCATTAATCAATCGCAGGAAATACATCCGCTTTTGATAACCGAAAAATGAAAGGGGTTTTATAAAATGAAAAGCAAGAAGTGGATCGCTGGGTTAGGAATATCGGCCATATTGTTAGGAAGTGTTTTAACGGGCTGCAGCAATGAAAAAAGCTCAAGTGAAGAAAAAGATAAAAAGGTGACAATCACGCTGGCCGGATGGGGTTCTTCACCAGAAGAAACGAAGCTATTAGATTCTGTTTTAAAAGATTTTGAAACTGCTCACCCGAATATTCATATCAAGCACGAAGTTATCCAGGATCAGTATATGGATGTTATGAAAACAAGATTAATAGGCGGGCAAGGCCCTGATGTTTTCTATTTGGATGCCTCTGAAGCCCCGGGATTAATCGACACGGGCGTACTGGAGCCTCTTAATAAATATGAAGATAAGAAATTCGATGAAGGCGACTTTGAAAAACCGCTGCTTAAAGCCTTCCAAAAAGACGGAAAAACATATGGTTTTCCGAAAGGATATTCCACACTTGCCTTATTTTATAATAAAAAAATGCTAAAAGACGCAGGAGTAGAGGTTCCAAAAACCTGGGAGGAATTGCAGGCAGCCTCTAAAAAGCTGACAAAAGGCAAAGAGGTATACGGCTTCGGACAAAACCCTGAACTTGCCAGGACCTACTTTATTGGAGAATCCAATGGGGGAAAAGTGATTAAAGATAATAAAGCCAATTTTTCAGATCCCAAGGTTGTCAGTGCATACCAGCCATATATTGATCAGCACCTGAAAGATAAATCGGCTGCACAGCCAAGCGAAGTAGGAGCGGGATGGACCGGAGAAATGTTCGGACAAGGAAAAGCAGCAATGGTACTTGAAGGAAACTGGACGATTCCTTACCTTCAAAGCACATTTAAAGACCTTGATTACGGGACAGCAGAAGTGCCGACAATCAATGGCAAAAAAGGAACAATGGCCTATACCGTTTCTTATGTAATGAATGCTGCCTCAGAAAAGAAAAAAGCATCCTGGGAGCTTATATCTTATTTAACAGGCAAAGTGGGCATGAAAAAATGGACAGGAACAGGATTTGAACTTCCTTCCCGTAAATCAGTCGCCAAGGAATTAGGCTATGATAAGGATGAATTAAGGGGAGCTCTGGTAGCTGGTGCGCCTTATGCAACAGTTTGGGCAAATGGCACAAACCTTCCAGTTATATTTAACAATTTCAACAACCAGTTCGTCAGTGCTTATTTAGGAAAACGTTCACTTGATGAAGCCCTGAAGGATGGACAAAAAACAGCAAACAAAGAAATCGATTCAAAATGATGAATGAACCGGAAAGAAATATCATCTTTCCGGTTTGAATATTCGTTCTTCCAGATTGAAGATGATTCACCATGCTCTATGAAGGAGTGAGATTCTTGAGGAAAAAGCAGACTAAAAAAGCGATTAAAGAAGCAGGACAGGGCTATCTCTTCATGTCCCCGACATTGTTCGTCCTGCTTATCTTTACGATTGCACCCATTTTCTATGCCATTTTTTTAGCTTTTCACAAGGTACAGCTATTAGGGAACACAAGTTTTGAATTTACCGGATTGTCCAATTTCACAAGATTGCTTGATGATTCCCGTGCAAAAATAGCGCTATGGAATACGGTTAAATATGTAATCATTGTGGTCCCCGTCCAAACATTCCTGGCACTTGTTCTTGCTGCTTCATTAAATGCAGGGCTAAAAGGGGAGAAGTTTTTCAGGATCGTATACTTTTTGCCGACTCTGACATCTTCGGCCGTTCTTACCCTGATTTTTATGTGGATGTATAATCAGAACGGTCTTGTCAATAAAATGCTCGAAACTATTGGTTTGCCCACATACAATTGGATAGGAGATCCTTCTGTTGCTCTTATTGCCATCATGGTGATGAATATATGGTCGACAGCTCCGTTTTTTATGGTCATATACTTAGCGGCCCTGCAAGGAATATCTGAGTCATTATATGAAGCAGCAGATCTAGATGGTGCCAATGCCATTCAGAAGTTTTTCTATATTACCGTACCTAATCTCCGTCCAGTAACATCCTTTGTTGTCATTATGGGACTGATTGGGACCTTCCAGTTATTTGATCAATCCTATATTTTTTCAGGAGGATCAGGAGGACCGAATAATTCAACATTGACGGTTGTATTGCTAGTTTATCAATATGCTTTCAAAAACCTTGGGACTATGGGTTATGCTGCGGCACTGGCATTTGCTCTTGCCATTGTCATATTGATCGCAACACTCATCCAAAGAAAATTCTCCAAGGAGGAATCTCTTTATTAGGAGGCACGAAATGATGAAAAAACGAATGGGTTTTGGTAGGGGTTTGCTTTATACTATTTTGGCAATCTATGCGGCTGTCACGCTGATACCTTTTTTATGGGCATTATCCTCTTCTTTTAAAACGCTGCAGGAAATTGTCAGCGGAGCGATTCATTTCATTCCGCAGCACTTTACATTTGATAACTATAAAACCATTCTTCTTGAGCAAAAGCTTTTCCCGCGCTGGCTATTTAACAGCTTGTTTGTCGGGATATCGGTAACATTGCTGAACCTTCTGTTTAACTCAATGGCGGGCTATGCTTTAGCAAGACTCAGCTTCCCTGGGAAAAAAGCGCTTTTCATTTGTATTCTTGCTGTTTTAATGATTCCTGGACAGGTTACCATGATTCCGAACTACCTGATTCTTAAGGAACTAGGCTGGCTGAATTCCTACCAGGGGTTAATCATTCCAGGAATGATTAATGCAACATTTATTTTTATGATGCGCCAATTTTTCATCAACTTTCCAAAAGAACTTGAAGAAGCGGCCGCCTTGGATGGGCTGGGGAAATTCGGGACATTCTTCAGAATAGTGATGCCGATGGCAAAACCGGCCCTTGCCGCACAGGCCATCTTTGTATTCATGGGATCGTGGAATGATTTCATGAAGCCGCTTATCGTATTATCGGATCCTGAGCTCTTCACATTGCCTTTAGGACTGAATTCTTTCAAAGGCCAGTATATCAGCTATTGGAATTATATTATGGCAGCTTCAATGGTCTTTACGCTGCCCGTCCTTTTGATATATGCTTTCTTTAATAAGTATTTCATGAATGGCATTTCCTTCACAAATGATAAATAATCAGTTGGCCTTGTGACGAGCAGGGCCTTTCTTATGGAAAGAAGGAGTTTTAATTGGCTGATGAAAAGAATTATGCTATTGAGGCAGAAAAGCATGTTCTAGAAAATGCGGAAAAAGGAATAAACAGCCCTTACAAGATGGCGTATCATATCGTACCGCCTGCAAGCTGGATGAACGATCCGAACGGCCTGATTTATTGGGAAGGCTACTACCATGTATTTTTTCAATTTCACCCTTATGATGTGAAAACTGGCTGGATGCATTGGGGCCATGTAAGGAGCAGGGACCTTGTGCATTGGGAAAGGCTGCCGATTGCGCTGTATCCGCTTGATGAGTATGATCGTGACGGCTGTTTCTCCGGAAGCGCTGTAGATGATAATGGTGTACTGACACTCGTGTACACAGGCAACATTTTCATTGATAAAGAATTGGATGATGTGGATGAATGCCAATGCATAGCAACAAGTGCGGATGGCATTCATTTTGAGAAAGATTTATCAAATCCTGTTATCAAAAAACATCCGGAAAACGGGTCTGGTCATTTTCGTGATCCTAAGGTCTGGAAAAAAGACGGATTCTGGTATATGGCTGTCGGCACCCGAAAAGATTATACAGGAAAAATTCTGCTATACCGTTCTGAGTGTCTGAGGAACTGGGATTATATCGGAGTCATGGCGGAAAGTGATGAAGAAAAGGGCTATATGTGGGAATGCCCGGATTTCTTCGAGCTAGAAGGAAAGCATATTTTGCTTGCATCCCCGCAAGGTATGGAGGCTCGGGGAGACAGCTATCAAAATCTCTATCAATCTGTTTATATGATTGGAGAACTGGATTATAAGAGCGGGAAATATAGCTATCATACCTTTGAGGAGCTCGATGGGGGATTTGATTTTTATGCTCCCCAGACATTCATGGATCATAAGGGAAGAAGGCTGATGTTCGCGTGGATGGATATGTGGGAATCAAAAATGCCATCACAGAAATATGGCACGGCAGGATCGCTTACCATCCCAAGAGAGCTCGTAATCCGTGAAAACAGGCTTGTAATGAAGCCGGCAGAAGACTTAAAACTGCTGAGGGGGAAGAAGGCTGAAATTCCTGCTTTCCTATCAAAAGGAGAACATCTCATTCCGGATATTAATGGAGATACCCTGGAAATATGCATTTCGTTTGATTTAGCTTCCTCAGATGCCAGTGAATTTGGACTTAAAGTCAGGTGCTCTGAAGACGGAAGGGAAGAAACGGCAGTCAGCTATAGCCAAAAAGATGGTTACCTGACATTCAATAGAAATAAATCGGGAGAAGGAGATGGCGGTGTAAGAAGAGTGAAGCTTCAGATGCGTGATGCTGCGGCTTTGACCCTGCATCTCTTTTTGGACAGATCTTCCCTCGAGATATTTGCCAATGACGGTGAAGCGGTCATGTCAGGGAGAATCTATCCTAATCAGGAAAGCAGAAATATTAAGGTTTTTTCAGCCAATGGCACAGTTTCTGTAGCCTCCTTTGAGTGCTGGAATCTAAAAGATATCTGGGCATGAACAGGCAGCCAGTCTCTTTTATCATTCTTTTTGAATTCCGCTGCAGGAGTGGACATCTGCAGCGGAATCAACAGTCTGTATTAACAGTGCCGGATTTTAAGGGAATGGCTATTTTGCCTATCAAATAACAATATTCTCCCCCTTTCGCAGCAGGGGCAGTTCTGCTGAAAATAAATCAGGATATTTAATTCCTTGTCCTGTATTCAGGCAGACTACTGTTTCATCTTCTTTTATCCAGTTTCTTTTTCTTAGCTCATATGCCGCTGCAAAAGTTGCAGCACCTTCGGGACAAATGAAATTGCCTTCCAATTCAGCAGCCTGCCGCTGGCTTTTTTGTATACTTTCTTCACTTACAGAAATGGCATACCCGTTTGTTTTATAAAGTGCCTCCAATACAAGAAAATCGCCAATTGCTTTAGGGACATTGATTCCAAAAGCTTTTGTACTGGATTTCTCCCAGAACTCCGACTCTTTTTTCCTTTCCTGCCATGCCTTGACTATCGGTGCACATCCTTCAGACTGGACGGCCACGAGGCGCGGCAGCTTTCCAGTAATCCAGCCTAGTTCCTTTAATTCAAGAAGAGCTTTATATATCCCGATAATCCCCACCCCGCCGCCTGTCGGATATAAAATAACATCTGGCAGATTCCATTTAAGCTGTTCCGCTATTTCATAGCCCATCGTTTTTTTGCCTTCTATCCGATATGGTTCCTTCAGGGTCGATGCATCATAAAATTCATTTTCACAAACAAGCCTAGCCACGGTTTTTCCTGCATCACTGATCAATCCGTCAATAAGATACAGATGTGCACCTGCAATGCTTACCTCTACTCTAGTAACGTAAGGGGCATCCTTTGGCATCACCACATATGCTTCAATTCCAGCACGGGACGAATAAAGTGCCCACGCTCCGCCTGCATTACCGTTTGTCGGCATCGCAAGGGAGCGGACACCGAGTTCCTTCGCTTTAGAAACGCCAACCGAAGCGCCGCGTGCTTTGAAGGAACCTGTAGGAATGATTCCTTCATCTTTCATAAATAAGTTTTTAATGGAATAGCAATGGCCGATATTTTCCGTTTTTATTAATGGTGTAAAACCTTCTCCCAATGTTACAACATGATTCTCATCCAATACAGGAAGAAGTTCATGATATCTCCATAGTGAGAAATCCTTCCGGTTGCTTATCTCATCCTTTGTAACCCTATTTTTTAATTCTTGAAGATGATATTTGACAAGCAGCGGAGATCCGCAATGGCATAATTGATGGATGCTATCGACAGAGAATACAGAATGGCATTTTGGGCAGTCAAGATGCGATGCAAAGCTATAGTTCATTTTTGAAACCTCCTTTGGATTTAGGGGTTTATTTGCGTTATAAAATGACATTGATTAGTTTCTATAGCTGGCTGAATGCCTTCCGCTTGAGGAAGTACCCTTGCAGGCGGGAATAAGAAGGAGCAGCAGAGCCAAATAAAAAAAAGGCTTCCAGCCCAAAACAAAACGGGTCAGAAGCCTTCGGTGGTCCGATTGGCAAAAATCATTTATCTGATAATTCATATTTTAATAGTAAGGAAGAAATGTACATCTGTCAATGTGTATTCATTTAACTTACCGGTTAAGTCTGCATTCGCTTTGAAAAGCTGGACACTTAAAAAGTATTTTTAATAAATGCCATCTAAGCATCTTACGCATAAATACAGCCAGAATGCTGGCAAGATAGAGTACTCAGAACCATATTAGCAGGAATAATGAATAGGGCTTTCAAAAAGCGGTTGACATTTTTGGGAAAAGCAGATAATATATACAAGGTTTATAAAACCAATAGGATTTGTCGGTTTTATAAATAGATACATACTATTAGGGGTGAACAGGTTGAAAAAAAGTCTTATAGGTATCACCAGCGCCATTTTACTTTCCTTGATGTTATCTGCTTGTGCAATGAACAGCTCAAGTGAAAAGGAACCTCAAAGCGGCAGTAATCAGAAAAGCACTGCCAATGTAAAAAGCACGGACTCAAAGAGTTATAGGGCAAATAATATCTCTGCACTGCCAGCTAAATCCAAAGCCAGGAAAGATACATTCATTGCTGGAATTTCAGCACCTGGTGGTGTGTTCCTTCCATATTTCTATGAAAATGGCTGGGATGGAAATGCTACAGACCCAATTTTTGCACCATTGGTTAACCTGGATAAAGACGGAAAGCCAGTTGGTATTTTAGCAGAGAAATGGGATGTTTCTAGCGATCAGCTTACATATACCTTCCATCTGAGAAAGGGCTTAAAATTCAGCGATGGTTCGCCTTTAACTGCAGATGATGTGGCGTTTACATTAACATTGCTTCATGATCCGGCCTATTCAGGCGGACAAGATATTTCCCTTGCCAGCATTAAAGGCGGAAAAGCCTATAAAGAAGGCAAAGCCAAAAGTATAGATGGAATCAAAGTCCTCGATAAAGATACAATCAAAATTACAACGGATAAAGTAAATGCCAAATCCCTTCTTCTTCTGGGCGGCCAGGTTTTATCTAAGTCGTACTACGGAAAAGACTATCAATATGGCAAGCTGGATTATTTGAAAAATCTCTATCCTAAACCGCTTGGCGCCGGACCTTATAAGTTCGAAAAGTATGTTCCAGGCCAGGAAATCCGCTATACGGCTAATGAAAACTATTATTCTGGAGCACCAAAAACAAAACATTTAATCTTCAAAATTATTGATAAATCAACGTCGCTTCAGCTATTTGAGACAGGGGAGCTTGACTATGCCGGGTTCTCTGCTGATGATGATACCGTTGAACAGCTTAAGAGCCTTGGTTTCGCAAATATCCAAGTTTCCCCTGTTAATGATTACGGACTTGTATATGTGAATAACACCCATCCTCAATTTAAGGATAAAGCAGTACGGCAGGCCCTTATTTACGGCCTGGACCGCCAAAAGATCGTGGATGTGAAATTCAAAGGCTACGGACAGGTAGCGAATATCCCTGTATCGCCTGTTTCATGGGCTTACGATGATAAAGGCATTAACCCGTATGAATATAACAGTAAAAAAGCTAAGGAATTGCTTGACGGGGCTGGGTGGAAGAAAGGGAAAAATGGCATCCGGGAAAAAGAAGGCAAGCCATTTGTCATCCACTACCTGACAGCCGATGCAGAAGATCCGTTCATTCCGATTGCCAAAGAAAATTACCAGGATATCGGAATTAAATTCGAGCCTGAAATCATGGATTTTAATGCCCTTGTTTCAAAGCTGAATAAAAAGGATTATGACTTTGCGGCCGTTTCAACCTCTCAAATCCTTGATCCAAGTGATACAGTTGAGGAACTGGCGGCAAATAATCCCAATAATGCTGCAGGATATTCTAATCCAAAGGTGGATGACCTGATTCAAAAAGGGCTTTCTACACTTGATATTGAAAAAAGAAAGAGCATATATCATGAGCTTTATAAAGAATTAAATGAGGATCCTCCATATATATTCTTGAATTATCGCCAAAGTGCACGCGCGGTGAGCGGGAAGGTAGAAGGATTGAATCCTGACAATTATACAGGCATAAGTGCCAGCTTGCCGAACATCTCAATTACTAAATAAAAGGAGAAGTGCCTGGCATAGCCAGGCACTTTCATTATGGAGGAGAGCGTGATGAAACAGTATGTGCTGCAGAGATTTCTGCAGATGATTATCATATTATTCGGAACATCTTTTATCATCTTTTTTCTTTTTGCCATGCTTCCTGGAGATTATATTGATTCAAATATCAATTTGACCCCTGAAAGGGCCCATGAGCTAAAAGCGCTGTACGGCCTTGATCAGCCCGTCCTAAAGCGGTATTTTACATGGCTTGGAAATGCGATTCATGGAGATTTCGGCTATTCTCTCAAGCATCAGGAAAAGGTAACATCCCTGCTGAATAAATATGTCTGGAACTCTTTCATTATCGCTATATTTGCTTTAATCCTTACATGGACCATTGCTTTGCTTACAGGGGTTCTGTCTGCAATCAAGCAATATTCATGGTTCGATGGAATCGTGACTTTCTTTGTGTTTGCCGCGATGAGTTTTCCGTCATTTTTTATTTCCTTGCTATTTATAAAATGGTTTGGGGTAGATCTGCAGATTCTGCCTATAGGAGGCATGATTGATACAGGAAGCGAAGCAAGCGGATTGGCGCATATCCTGGAAGTAGTAAAGCATATGATCCTCCCGGTGGCAGTACTGACCCTTCTATCGATCGGTTCATTGACCCGCTATTTCAGGACAGGAATGCTCGAAGTGGTGCGCCAGGATTTTATTAGAACAGCCCGTGCCAAGGGCCTGAAGGAAAGAACCGTCATTTTTAAACATGCGTTAAGAAACGCAATCCTTCCTGCAATCACGCTGCTTGCATTTGAACTTCCCGGTCTCTTTTCGGGTGCCATCATTATTGAACAGATTTTTAATTGGCCTGGTGTGGGAAAAATTCAGCTTGAATCAGTCGGATTTAGAGACTATCCAGTGCTCATGGCATTCACGCTTTTCCTTTCAAGCTTAACGATTATCGGGAATTTCCTGGCGGATATAACCTATGCAGCAGCAGATCCAAGGATAAGGCTGAAATAAAGGAGGGATAAAGAGTGGAGACAGGTAAAATCATTACACAAAAAGAGAAAAATAGCAGCAAATTGAAAACACCATCATTATGGAAACAAACCTTCAAAAGACTTAAAAAAAATAAGTTGGCCACATTCAGCCTGGTCCTTCTGATCATCATGTTTTTGCTTAGTTTCATAGGCCCGTATTTCTCTCCATATCTGCTTGACAGGACCAATACAGCAGAAATTAACCAGCCTCCAAGCACAACACATTGGTTTGGAACAGATACCTATGGCAGAGACGTTTTGACAAGGCTTATGATGGCTGGACAAATATCACTCACTATTGGTCTCGCTTCCATGTTTTTATCGATTATTATCGGCTCTCTCCTGGGAGCTGTATCCGGCTTTTACCGGGGGATTGCTGATATGGTCATTATGCGCGTGGCAGACATTTTAATGAGCATACCCGGCTTGCCGCTCCTTTTGATCATGGGAGCCATCCTTTCTGAATGGAAGGTACCTGCTGAATACAGGCTTTATATAATCATGATTATGCTAAGCTTTGTTGGCTGGCCAGGTCTTGCAAGGCTTGTCAGGGGACAGATTCTGACATTGAAGGAACAGCCTTTCATGATGGCCACAGAGGTATTGGGGCTTAGCGACAAAAGAAAAATCCTGCATCACCTGATACCTAATACGGTGCCCCTCCTGCTTGTTGTAGCCACTTTGAATGTAGCGGGATCTATTTTAAGTGAATCAGCACTGAGCTTCCTTGGCCTTGGCGTGGTTCCGCCTACTCCTTCATGGGGCAACATGATGGACGCAGCCAATAATTTCATGGATTTCAGAAAACGTCCCTGGCTGTGGATCCCGCCCGGCACTGCGATTTTTTTGACAGTCGTCTCGATTAATCTCCTGGGTGACGGGCTGAGGGATGCTCTTGATCCGAAAATGAGAAGGTAGGGAAATGGAATGGAAGAAATGTTATTGGAAGTGAACGGACTGCATACTAATTTTGATACAGAAGGCGGCACAGTAAGGGCTGTGAATGATGTCAGCTTTTCTATCCGCAAGGGTGAGACGGTTTGTCTTGTCGGTGAATCCGGATGCGGCAAAAGCATCACATCCCTATCCTTAATGCAGCTTATACCGGAAAATGGGAACATTGCAGGAGGAGAAGTTTATTTTAAAGGAAGAAATTTATTAAAGCTCAATAAAAAAGAAATCAGGCGAATCAGAGGAAACGAAATAGGCATGATCTTTCAGGAGCCAATGACGTCACTGAATCCTGTTTTTACAATTGGAGAGCAGATGATTGAACCGCTTCAGGAGCACCTTTTGCTAAGCAAAAAGGACGCATATAAACGGGCCATGGAACTTATTAGTTTAATGGGGATTCCTAATCCTGAAAAAATAATCAATATGCACCCTCATGAACTGAGCGGAGGCATGCTGCAAAGAATCATGATTGCAATCGCAATCAGCTGCGATCCTCAGCTGATTATTGCGGATGAACCAACAACAGCTCTTGATGTGACGATTCAGGCCCAGATTTTAGACATTCTCCGCGGCATCAAAGAAAAATTCCAAACTTCCCTGCTGATGATTACCCATGATTTAGGCGTGGTTGCTGAAATGGCGGATTATGTGGTGGTCATGTATGCTGGGAAGGTAGTGGAAGAAGGAAGCGTGATGGATATTTTTAAAAATCCAAAGCATCCATACACAAAAGGATTATTAAAGGCAAAACCGGTAATTGGCGAAAGAAAAGAGCGTTTGTTTACGATCGCTGGCCAGGTGCCTAATTTAGTAGACCTAAAAGAAGAATGCTACTTCGCTGACCGCTGCGAGCATACCATGGACATCTGCCGCCTGAATCAGCCTTCTTTCAAGGAATTATCGTCAAATCATAAAGCTGCGTGCTGGCTGTATGAAGGGAATGAAAATCATGGCTGAATCCCTGCTAGAGGTTACCAATCTAAAAAAGTATTACTCATCTTCTAAAGGATTGTTTAATAAATCAGCCCTGCCTGTTAAAGCAGTAGACGGAGTCAGTTTTACAATAGAAAAAGGCGACGTATTCGGCCTTGTAGGGGAATCGGGAAGCGGGAAGTCGACTATAGGGAAAACCATTCTCCGTCTTCATGATAAAACAGAGGGTGACGTGAAGTATAAAGGAAAGGATGTGTTTTCACTTTCCAAAAAGGAGCTTAAGAGCCTGCGTGTTCAAACACAGCTGATTTTCCAGGATCCTTTTAGCTCATTAAATCCGAGAATCCGTGTAGGAGATGCCATTGGCGAAGCAATGATAGAGCATGGTCTTGCAACAAAAAAAGATGTGCGGGCCAAGGTGCTTCAAGTAATGGAAATATGCGGCCTGTCTCCATATCAAATAGACAGATATCCTCATGAATTTTCCGGGGGACAAAGACAAAGGATTGTCATTGCAAGAGCCATGGCCCTGAATCCGGAGTTCATCGTCATGGATGAACCTGTTGCAGCATTGGACGTTTCCATCCAGGCGCAAATTATCAATTTATTCAGTGACTTAAAACAAAAACAAGGCTTGTCATACCTTTTTATTTCCCATGATTTAAGTGTAGTCGAACACCTTTGCACTAAAATTGCCATTATGTACTTGGGGAATATCGTTGAGTTTGGCACAAAAGAGGAATTATTCTCAAATCCGCTTCATCCTTATACAAAAGCCTTGCTGTCTGCCGTACCAGTTCCTGATCCTGCAATAAAACGGGAACGCATCATTTTAAAAGGAGACATCCCAAGTCCTGTTGACCCCCCATCCGGCTGCAAATTCAGGACAAGATGCCCGCTAGCAGAGGAAATCTGTGCCAAAGAGGTTCCTCAATATAAAGATCATGGCAATGGCCATTTTGCTTCATGCCATTTTGTCTGAATAGTAAATAGCCACCAGATCCAGATATTGGCGAATGAATAGGAAATTGTAAGGCCTGCTGCTATGGATGATAGATCCATAGCAGCAGGCCTTTTTTTATGTTATGACGCTTTCCGTTAGAACTGGGATAGTGTCATTAATTCCCTCGAGTAAGTTTTGCAGCAGGGAAAAATACTATAAAAATCAAACAAGATTACAGACTTCTCAAGGAAAAGAAAGATTAGGGTGATTGGAATGAAAGAGAAGCTGCATCATATCCATCTGGTTATTTTTATATATACCATCCAGTTTGGTGTCACCATTTTTTCACTTCCGGGAATGCTTGCCAGAGAATTCGGATCCAATGGATGGATTGCGATATTCCTTATTTTTTTCGTAGTTTTGCTGGGCATTTTGCTGATAGGTGCCTGTTATAAACTTTCAGATGGTGACTTTCTAAGTACACTTGAAAATTCATTGCCACGTTTTTTGTCTACATTTCTATTTTTAATATTGGCAGTCATTTGGTCCTTGTATGGCTGCGTGATCGGCAAGCAATATATCATGATATTTCAAATGATTACCTTTCCAACGACATCTCCCATGCTGCTTAAATTTGCCTTTGCTGTTCTGGCGTATCTGCTGGTGATAAAAGGCTTATATAATATTTCGAAAATTGCTACCATTATTTTTTTCATAACCATTTGGATGCTCGTTCTTCTTGTGTATCCGTTTCAGGAAATGGATTTTTTAAGGTTCACTCCATTTCTCTTTAAGGATGGCGGCCATTGGGCAAAGGGGAGTATTTCAGTGTTTGCTTCATTCCTGGGTTATGAGCTTTCCCTTTTATTTTTCCCATTCGTCAATAAAGAAAGCAAATTGGTCCGTTCACTTATACTTGGCAACTTAGTGACAACTATTATTTATGGAATTATAAGCGTTGTTTGTTATGGTTTTTTTGGCTATACATATTTAAAGGTTTTGTTGTTTCCTTTTATGGACTTATTGTCAAATGTCGAATTGCCATTTGTCCAGAGGATTGAAAATCTGCTTTTCGCACTTTTCTTCTTTAAAGTGCTGATTACCTCTGTCATGTATTACTGGGGAGCTAAGGAATGTGCAAAAAGGGTGTTCAAGAAAACAAGCGAAAAAAGAATTTCTTTTGTAATTGTAGCTTTTACCTTTATTGTAGCATTTTATTTTCAGACCATGGATGATGTGGATGCATGGCTCATGAAGCTTTCAAATATAGAAGCGGCTGTCAGCTTCCTGCTGCCTCTTTTAGGAATTTCCCTCCTTTTATACAGGAAAAGAAAGAGGAATCATTATGGATAAACGGATAATCGTCACATTAGCAGCCCTTTTTCTGACCGGCTGCAGCGACCAGAAGATATTGGAGGAGCAGGGGCTGGTTCAGGCGGTTTCGTATGATTTGGCTAAAAAACATCCGGGATCTGATATACAGCCAATACATGTCGGAATAGCCATACCGATTATGAAAGGCGGCAGTTCCTCACAAATAAACCTGGAGGCTGTCGCCAGAAGCAGTAAAGAAGCCAGATCCCTGCTGACTTCACAGACTGAGTGGAATTTAGTCAGCGGCCAGCTGCGGACTGCACTGATAGGAAAAGATGTTGTTGAACAATCAATTTGGAAACATTTGGATACTCTTGAGAGAGAACCTTCTGTCAGCCAAAGGGTAAAGCTGGCTCTAGTAAAACAAAATGCGTATGAATTGATGTCTTCTGATTTTAAAACCGGAAGCGGGACATTCTCTTATCTTGATAAGCTTCTTGAAAAAGGGGTGAAAAACAATGTCATCCCTGAAGTCACACTATATAAATTTGCCAGGGACTATTATGAAGATGGAATTGATCCTGTTATGCCGATACTTGTCAAAAAAAACAGCTCAATTGATTCAGATGGAATAGCATTGTTCCGCGGTGACAGGTATATCACGAGTCTTAAGCATTCTCAAGGGATTACCTTTACCATACTCACAGACCGGATCCATGCAGGCCAGATTAATATAGAAATACCAGGATCTGAAAATTCCCAGGCAGAGTTTGCAGCAATGAGAATAATCAAAAGCTATAAAAAAGCCAAAGTGGTACGGACAAAATCTGCAGAACGTTTTACAGTTCATATTTCTATTAAATTAAAAGGGTCGGTTATTGAGTATTTGGGAAAAAAAGACTTAAGCAGTGAAAAAGACAGAACCTATCTTGAAGCAGAAATGGCAAAACAAATTGAAAAAGACATGGTCAAAATTGCTGAAAAAACAAAGAAATATTCCACAGATAGCCTGGGTATAGGCAGGTATGTTAAAAACAGCATGACGTATAGGGAATGGAAAAACATGGATTGGAGAAAGGTTTTTCCAAAAACGAATGTCGTATTTCACGTTCAAATCATGATCAAGGATTATGGGAAAATAAAATAAAGGAAGAAAGGAGAGGAGGAAATGGATCTCTTTAAGCAGAAAGGCAAAATTCAAGCTGACGCGAAACAAACCCGAAATAAGGCTCCTTCTATGGAAGAAACATTACTTGAATTTAAAGATTGTGCAGATTTAAAAACAGTTTCCGTTCTGCAAGGCAATCTCGAATATGTATATATCGATAATATTGGCAATGAAACAAAGATCAAAGAATATCTTACAGACATCTTCGACTATGGTTCGCAGGATTCGATTGAAAAAGCCCTTAAGGATACAAGGTATAAAGAAATAACACAAACAAGTGAATTATATAAAGACATCTTAAATGGAAATGCTGCTATTTTTCATGGAGGAAAAGCCTATAGTGTAAATATATTTGGGCCGGAAACACGCCCTGTAAATGAATCAGGAACAGAAACGGTTATTACGGGCCCACACGAAGCGTTTAATGAGTCCCCTGGAAAAAGCTTAGGGCTTCTCCGCAGGCGGGTGAAAAGCTCTCATCTAAAGATTGTTAAATTGCAGGTAGGAGAGATTTCAAAAACCGATGTGTATGTTGCCTATATAGAGGATATTGTGAATATGGAATTTGTCGAGCTGCTTAAAAAGAGGCTCCTTAACATAGAAATCGACGGGATTCATGACTCTAACATGCTGTCACAAATGATTGACGAAAATCCTTATTCTGTTTTCCCTCAATACCTGACAACCGAAAGGCCAGACAGCGCGGCTTCTAAATTAATTGCTGGAAAGATAGTTATCTTAATGGAAGGAAGCCCTTCTGTCATTGTCGCCCCAACCAGTTTTTTTGATTTCTTTAATTCGCCTGATGATTATTATCAAAGATGGACCCAGGCTTCCTTTTTAAGGCTCCTGCGCTATATAGCTTTTTTAATTACAGTTTTATTTACAGCTTTTTATGTTTCCATTACCACCTATCATTATGAAATGATTCCGCACGATTTGCTGCTGACCCTGATTGAATCGAGGAGCCGCGTTCCTTTTCCTCCGCTTCTTGAAGCGATCATAATGGAGGTGACAATAGAATTATTGAGAGAGGCAGGCGCCCGGCTTCCTACCAAAATAGGCCAGACTATAGGCATTGTTGGCGGTATTGTTATCGGGCAATCTGCTGTGGATGCAGGTTTTACAAGCAATATATTAATTGTGGTTGTTGCAATATCAGCCATTTCATCTTTTGTTGTCCCCAGTTATATAATGAGCGGTGCAATCCGTCTGATCAGGTTTGGAATCATCCTTCTTGCAGGGATATGGGGAAACTATGGGATTGTAGTGGGTGTTGCCATCGTTCTTATACATATGTCACGCATTACGAATTTAGGCACTTCCTATCTTAATCCAGTTTCTCCTATGTTTTTAAGCGATATAAAAGATGTGTTGATTAGGGCTCCATTTTCCATGATGAAAACAAGGCCTGTATCCTCTAGAACAAAAAACATTAAACGCAATAAAATGAAAAAATAAGAGCATCATCTAAAAGAGATAAAATATACAGAGTGTAATGAAGAGTCCTTTAACGGGGGCTTTTTTCCGTTACATCAAATTAAGGTATTGTAACAAAAAAGTAAACTATATTACAGAAAACATGGACGTTAAAAAACTGTCAATCCTGAGTTTCTGGTGAAAAGATGGCAATAGTTTTAGTGTTTTACCAATTGAAGAAAAAATAGTGAATGAATTAGATTGCTAGAGGAACTGGCTGGAAGCTTGCTAGGTTAACTCTTGCTTCTAGAAAAACAGAAAGTTAGCACTTTCCGCTCTCCGATTTGGTATATTTGTTTTTGCAATGGAAAAAAACGGTCGTTTTATTACAAAAAACGCATGTTACGATAACTGTGCAAGAAACAAACAAACCAAAGAATTAACGGGGAGGAAAATATACATGAAAAAGAAAATGATTTTCTCAGCAGCAGCTGCAGCAGCAGTAATCCTATCGGGAGCAGGCTTTAACCAAGCTAGTGCCGCTACTCAGCCTTGTCCGCAAGCCAAACCGGTTTCATTCCAGGTTACTAATCAGCAGGACATCCAAAAAATATTAAATCAGTATATGAAACAATACAATGTACAGATGCCAGCAAATGCTGCACCACAAGCACAGCAGGCACCACAAGCACCACAAGCACCAAAAGCACAGCAAGCGGCTCCTGCTAAACAGGCAGCTCCAGCACAGCAAGCAGCTCCAAAGCAGGAAGCAGCAAAGCCTGCATCTTCTTCTGATTCTTCTTCTTTAAGCCAGTATGAAAAAGAAGTAGTAGATCTTACAAATGCAGAACGTACAAAGCAAGGATTAAAACCGCTTGCAGTAGATACAGAGCTTAGCAAGACTGCTAGATTGAAGTCTCAGGATATGAAAGATAAAAATTACTTTGATCATAACAGCCCAACTTATGGATCTCCTTTCGACATGATGAAGAAATTCGGTATCAGCTATAAATATGCCGGAGAAAACATCGCTATGGGACAGCCTACTCCTAAAGAAGTTGTAACAGCTTGGATGAACAGCGAAGGCCACCGTGCTAACATCCTAAACGCTAACTTCACTCACATCGGAGTTGGATATGTTGCATCCGGAAACTACTGGACTCAACAGTTCATCGGAAAATAATATTTTAGTAGTGTAAGGAAAGCCAAATCGTCCGCGGTTTGGCTTTTTTTGATGTTTATAAGAAGAGTTCCTGTATAATAAATCCACCATCCTGTATACCAGGATGATGGCACTCGTCATATTTCTTCTAATTCGGAAATGGCCACATCCGATTTTTCTCCTCCAGGTCCTCTTAAATGGACTGTTGCCGTATTTCCATCTTCGCTGATTCCGTCAATCCATACTGAAACACCATGATAATGAACATTAATTTCTGCAGAAGAAGATAATATTTGCTTGATTCGTTTTTGATCCATAATGAACAGCTCCCTATAAAGACATATAACTATTGTTTGAAGTGAAACTGTGTTTTATTCATTTTGAAAAAATGGCTGTTTTCTTAAATTTTGCTGCTATGAAACAAGGTGGTTGATTTCCTCTTCTGGATGCTCGCTTTCCACGCAAGCCGGTAAGCCTCCTCGGCTGGGCCTGCTTAGGTCTCACCCGTTCTGCTCATCCCCAGGAGTGTCTCACCTTACGCTCCAATCAACCTGACTTGACAATGGGAACGCCTCACATAATAAATTAAAAAACGACATCTATAAGAAAAGAGCCAAAAAAATAAAGCAAATGCTTTGACTTTGTAAGCTTGCCTATTCATTATGGTGAATAAGACAGAAAATAAACTTTTTTTACATATGTTTTTTGGCTGTAAATAACAGATGATAATTCGTAGGAGGTAATTATATGAAAAAAATTGGCTGGATAGGACTTGGAAGCATGGGAATGCCCATGGCAAAAAATTTATTAAAAGCAGGATTTGAGCTTTTTGCCTATAATAGGACTGCTGAAAAAGCAGAAGCACTTTCAAAAGAGGGTGCAAAAGCATTGTCATCAGCAAAAGAAACAGCTGAACAATCTGACATTATTATTACCATGCTTGCAAATGCATCAGCTGTTCAAGAGGTATTAGAAGGAGAAAAAGGCATGCTTGCCGGCCTAAATTCTAATAAGATTGTAATTGATATGAGTACCGTGAGCCCGGAAGATTCAATAGTGTTTTCTGAAAAGGTCCGGAAGGCAGGTGCCCATTTTATCGATGCGCCTGTATCAGGATCTGTCAAGCCGGCAGAAGATGGTACGTTATTGATCCTGGCAGGCGGCGACAAACAAGATGTAGAGCAAGTCCAGTATATATTTGATGTATTGGGAAAAAGAACCATTTTCTTTGGGGAAAATGGCAAAGGCAGTGCCGCCAAACTATCCATTAACCTGCTCCTGGGTGTGGCCGTACAGGGGATTTCTGAAGCCATGCTGCTTGCTGAAAGTGCTGGTTTAAGCAAAAATGATGTCATAGAGATGATTTCAGAATCTGCTGTTAATACCCCGATTTTCCAAATGAAAAAAGAATCTTTTTTGAAGGAAGATTTTCCTGCTGCATTCATGCTTGAACTTATGTCTAAGGATTTAGGGCTAATAACAGATGAAGCAGAAAAGAACCATATAGGGCTCCCGCTCGCTAAGGCTGCAGATAAAGTGTATGCATCTGCTAAGGAAAATGGCAAAGGAAAAATGGATCTTGCCGCAGTCTTTCTTGAACTGAAGCAAGGAACACATATTTAATAAATCACAGGCTATTCTTAGCTGACATGCCAGAAACTTTACATTCAGAAAGCTTCAAATGGCAATAAGTGAATCATTGAAAAAGGATTATCAAATTGGGCTATAGGAAAGGGGATCGTATCATGGAAAAACGCAAACTGGGTTCAAAAGGCTTAGAGGTTTCTTCGTTAGGACTAGGATGTATGGGTATGTCTGACTTTTATGCAGACAGAAATGACGATGAATCCATTGCCACCATTCAGTATGCACTGGAGCTCGGAGTTAATTTTTTGGATACTGCAGATATGTATGGGGTAGGGAAAAATGAAGAACTTGTCGGCCGAGCCATTAAGGATCGCCGTAATGATGTGATTCTTGCGACAAAATTTGGGAATGTCCGGGGGGCGGATGGCAGCTTTTTAGGTGTAAACGGAAGGCCGGAATACGTAAAACAGGCTTGTGATGCCAGTCTAAAACGCCTTGGTGTTGATTATATTGATTTGTATTATCAGCATCGCGTAGATCCTGATACGCCGATAGAAGAAACAATCGGTGCGATGTCCGATTTGGTCAAGGCGGGAAAAATCCGCTATATCGGCATGTCTGAAGCTGCTGCTGAAACCATTCGCAGAGCCCATAAAATTCATCCAATTTCTGTTTTGCAGACAGAATACTCATTATGGAGCAGAGATGTTGAAGACGAAATTTTACCGGCCGTCATGGAGCTCGGCATTGGATTTGTTCCATACAGCCCGCTCGGACGCGGCTTCCTGACAGGACAGATCCAAAAGTTTGAAGATTTGGCTGAAGATGATTATCGCAGATTTTCACCAAGGTTTCAAGGCGAAAATTTCAACAAAAATATTAGCTTAGTGAAAAAAATCCAGGACATTGCCAATGACAAAGGCTGTGAAGCTTCACAGCTAGCATTGGCCTGGATCCTTGCGCAAGGCGAGCATATTGTTCCGATTCCGGGAACGAAAAGAAGAAAATACTTAAAGGAAAATGTTGAAGCTGTTAATATCAAGCTAAGCAATGCGGAGCTTGATGCCATAGGTGAAGCTGCCCCAAAGGGAGCTGCAGCAGGACAGCGTTACCCTGAGGCAACAATGAAGGGCGTTAACATATAGTCATAGATAACCTCTCTGGACGGTGATCCAGGGAGGTTTTTTTGCCTAGAGCTAATGAATTTTTTACATTAAGGGAACGTTAATGTTACCATTGAAGCATGAAGGAAAGATTCAGCTGATAAAAAAGTGAAAGGCGGGGGATATGTCTATGAAAACCTATATCATTACCGGCGCTTCAAAAGGCCTGGGAGCTGCTATCGCAGAGCAATGCTTCAATGAGGGCAATCATTGCATTTTAATATCTCGGACAAACAATTTGGATTTAGAACAAAAAGCCAGACAAAAAGCAACGAAGATTACGTACATAGCTGCTGATCTGAAAGAGACGGAAAAGCTGGAAGCACTCATGGACATCGTTTTTTCTGAAGTGGGCAATACAAAGGAGTTATATTTAATTAATAATGCAGGCATTGTAAACCCGATCAAACCTGCAGGATTTTTGGAGCAGGAAAAAATGGAGCTCAGCATGAAGGTGAATTTCCTCGCTCCTGTTATTCTTTCAAATAGTTTTCTAAATAGAACGAGACATATGGATATCAAAAAAATCATTATGAATATCTCATCCGGAGCTGCCAAAAATCCTTATCATGGCTGGTCAGCATATTGCAGCACGAAGGCTGGACTTGAAATGTTTACAAGAACTGCAGCATTAGAACAATCTGGAGAGCAGCATCCAACCATCCTGATATCCTTTTCGCCAGGCATTATGGATACAGAAATGCAGGCGAACATTCGTGAAGCTGACGAGACCGATTTCGCAGAGTCCTCCCGTTTCAAGGATTATAAAGAAAGCGGCATGCTAAGGACACCTGCCCTTGTAGCCGAAAAAGTCATGGACCTGCTTCAATGGACACAGCTTCAAAATGGCAAATTTTACGATATTAAAGAAATGCTTTAACAAGAAGCAACAACCTAATGCCAGAAATTGAGCAATTATGCCTTAAGTGTGCATAATTGCTTTTTTAAAGAGATACAGTCTTTCTTGATTCGTGTCAAGAAGCAGATTCCTGCGGATAAATAGATACAAATAACAAAGCAATAAAGAAACATAAGAACGGAGATTTCAGCGGTTAATAGTCAGCCCCGAAGCATTTCAAATTTACCACTGTAATATGATCCCCCCGCTTAATCCAAGTTATTGTCATACCCCTGGCCACTTTATCCATAAACTTAAATAATACCTATTGCCAGGAGGTGATACTTTGGGAATCCATGTTGTTAAAGCGGGTGATACTTTGTTTGAAATCGCAAAAAAATATCGGAGAGAAATTGCGGAAATCAGGGCATTGAATGGCTTGCCATCCGGAGATGAAATTGTCCCGGGACTTGCCTTATATATCCCTGCATCAAAAGTGGAGAATCGAATATATAAAGTGAAGCAGGGAGATTTCCTTGGGGAAATTGCGGCAAGGTTCGATGTGAAAATTCCTGCCATCCTTAAAGCCAATCCAGGGTTAAAGCCTGATGTTTTAAAAATAGGGCAGCTGCTGAAGATTCCAACCCGGTATAAGCTTCGCCTTAAAACTCTTTCATTTTCATTTCCTGCAACCGGAGGCGAGGTTTTTTCGGCACTTGAAAAGTCTGCAGAGCAGCTCACCTATCTTGCTATCGTCGCTTATTCCTTTACTAAAGAGGGATATGTTTATGTCATTGGCGATGACAGCTCAATGATTGCGAAAAGCAAACAGCTTGGTGTCATGCCGCTTTTGATGATCAGAAACTTTCTTAATGATGAATTCAGCCCGGAACTTGCAGGAGGCGTGCTGGATAATACAGAGTACCGGCAGCGTCTGGTGAGGAGCATCATGTCATATGTGGCGGAAAAAGGCTATGCCGGGGTAAGCATGGATATTGAATTCGTTCCTCCTGCGAGCCGGGCAAATTATGTTTTGCTGCTAAGGGAACTGAAAAAGGCGTTAGGCCGCCTGGTTTTGCAGGTAAATGTTCATGCCAAAACGGAAGATCTCCCGAATAACCGGATTGTTGGGGGACATGATTATAAGGGGATTGGGAAAATAGCTGATATTACTGCTGTAATGACCATTGATTATGGGTACCCGACAGGACCGCCTAATCCAATATCACCGATTTGGTGGATGAAAGATGTTCTTGACTATGCGGTTTCTAAGATTCCAGCGAGAAAAATTATGACTGCCCTCCCGCTATACAGCTATGATTGGGAGGTGCCAAGCAACAAAACTGCAGCAAGCTCTGTGCTTCGCGCCCAAAACCGGGCGATTGAAGAGAAAAGCGATATTCATTTTGACTTGAAGGCAGCATCACCCTGGTATCAATATTGGCCCAAGAAAAAGCAGCATGATGTCTGGTATGAAGATATCAGAAGCATAACGGCTAAATATCAGCTTATGGATGAATACGAAATAGCAGGTACGACTTTTTGGAGATTGGGCTTGGAATTTCCGCAAAATGATGCCTACATAAAGCAAAATATTTTGGTCCTGAAATCATAATTATTTTCAGAAAATATTGAATGTTTAGCGAGATGCATATATAATCCTAGTATCTATGCATTAACCAATAAAAGGAGAAACACCATGATTCGTCGTTTTTATTCCTATTATCTTCCGCATAAAAAATTATTTTTGCTGGACTTTAGCAGCGCTGTCATCGTCGCCCTATTGGAGCTAGCCTTTCCGCTGGCAGTACAGTGGTTTATTGATGATCTGCTCCCAGGAGGGGATTGGGGGTCGATTGTTTCTGTAAGCGCCGGATTGCTTCTATTGTATATATTGAGCACATTGCTTCAGTACATTGTAAATTATCTCGGCCATAAGCTCGGAATCAATATTGAAACTGATATGAGGCAGCAGCTTTTTCAGCATGTCCAAAAGCAGTCCTTCCGTTTTTTTGACAATACCAAAACAGGGCATATCATGAGCCGGATAACGAATGATCTTTTAGACATCGGCGAATTGGCGCACCATGGCCCTGAGGACATGTTCATAGCGGTTATGACATTTATTGGGGCATTCTTCATCATGCTGGCTGTAAATGTGAAAATGGCGGTGCTGGCGATTGCTATCACTCCCTTTTTGATTGCATTGATCATTTTCAGTAATTTAAGTATGAATAAAGCATGGAAAAACATGTACACACAAATCGCTGAAGTGAACGCCCGGGTTGAAGACAGTGTATCCGGCATTCGTGTGGTGCAATCTTTCACAAATGAAAAATTTGAGATTAACAGATTTTCATTAAATAACAAAAATTTTCGCAATGCAAAGCTTCGTGCTTACAAAACAATGAGTTATACCGCATCGGCCATTTATATGATGACTCGTTTTATGACGATTGCGGTTTTGATATATGGTGCATGGCTCTGCTATAAAGACCGGCTTACCAGCGGCGAGCTTGTGAGTTTTGTTCTTTATGTAAATGTTTTATTTAAGCCTATCGATAAAATTAATGCCTTAATGGAGCTTTACCCAAAAGGCATGGCAGGTTTCAAGAGATTTACAGAAATGATTGACATCCATCCTGATGTTGAAGATAAACTGGATGCAATTGAAATGGTTTCGCTTCACGGCGATATTGATTTCCATTCTGTAGCATTCGGCTATGACGCTGGCAAAAGGATTTTAAATGGCATTGATTTAACCATATCCGCTGGAGAAACGGTTGCTTTTGTTGGACCTTCAGGAGCAGGGAAAACGACTATTTGCTCCCTGATTCCCCGCTTCTACGATGTAGATGAAGGCAGTATATCCATCGATGGTATTGATATAAGGGATATGTCCAAAAAATCTCTTCGTTCACAGATTGGCATTGTCCAGCAGGATGTTTTTCTTTTTACCGGCACGCTAAGAGAAAATATTGGATACGGAATGCTTGATGCTACCACGGAACAAATAGAAGAAGCAGCACGGCGGGCCCATCTGGAGAGTTTCATAGAAGGTCTTCCGGAAGGCTATGAAACTCAAATCGGCGAACGGGGCCTAAAGCTTTCTGGAGGGCAAAAGCAAAGAATTGCAATTGCTAGAATGTTCTTGAAAAATCCGCCCATCTTGATTCTGGATGAAGCTACATCTGCTCTTGATACGGAAACTGAAATGATCATCCAGAATGCGCTATCCGAGCTTGCCAAGAACAGGACGACCCTGGTAATAGCCCACCGATTGGCAACGATCAGGAATGCTGACCGAATTGTGGTTGTTACAGAAGAGGGCATTGCTGAGCAGGGCGGCCATGAGGAACTGCTTCAGCAAGGAGGGATCTTTGCAAAGCTTCACCGTGTACAATTTCAGCGTGCATAGACCATTTAAACAGCATTCCATTTGGATTGCAGTTTTTTTTTACAGGAATGTCAAAAAGATTTTGCTGATCATTCATCATTTTTATGGGGAATGGATAATACCGGTACCCCTCGCATAAGCCTTAGGGACTGCATGGACTCCTGCAGCAGATGTTAAATCAATGCGGCAGGTAAAGAAGCAGCGTAATAAAAAAAACGTATCGCTTACAGTGGAGGTTTATGTCGAAAAAATTGAGAGGAAATGCATGGTGTTTTAATTTAAAAATTCAGACATTTGTGTTAGATTTACACTATTGTGATTGAAGTAAGTGATCCGGGCAAGTGAATAAAATAGTGTTCTTTATATGAGGGAGCGGTGTAAAAACATGCAGCAGATTGAGGACTTGCGGAAGCAAGTTGACGAAATGGTGGAAAAGACGGACTTTAACGGATTATGGAACGGCTTTGAGCCTGTTGCATTTGCTATCTATGATAAGGAAAAAGTTTATCTTTGGAATCATCCTGATAACCTGGATGACAACATAACCTTCTTTCCCTGGAATCCCCAATTCAGCGGAGACGACTTAATTTTTTACCGTGATTATCCAACTGCTATTGTATCGACAGATCATTATCCCGTAATAGACTGCCTGTACCCGCGTTTAATGCAGGAGCTGTTCCGCGGCTATCAGTTTTTATTGGGCGAGGCCCGATTTCCTGATACATGGGCTGGATTTCGTTATCCTATTTATCTGGATGCCATTGATTTGAAAATAAAGGAGAGAGTATGTCTGCATGAAGCCTGCATGGAAGAAGATGCAGCTGTAAAAGAAAAAAAGATCTTTGAATTTATATCTTTCAGAAATCGCAGGATTAAACTTATCCAGGAATTTGCTGCTTACGAATTCAGCCTTGAAACCGTTAAAGGTCCAGCATTGTATGTTCAATTTAAAGCACATAAAAGATGCAGCAGAAATGCAGAAAGGCCTCTTCTTAATCAATACACAAGCATCCTTTTTGAACAGGGGCAATCCCTTTTTCATTTAAAGAAAAGCTGTGCCTGCTCTGGCATGCTTATGTGTTTCCTTCTCGATGCCCTCTATAGAAATTGGCAATTTTCATTTATGAGATCTGAAAAAAGCCTATATGACTTTTTTTGCGATTCCCTTTATTCCCTTGAACATCGGGGATTTTCTGCCCTTTAAAACCCGAGTCCAGTTATGCGGCAAATAGGGGAATAAAAGTGCATTGCTTTGAATTTTTCACCTCTGCTAAATGTATTGCTTTACAGCTAAGGCAGTGATGGTATATATTACTTTCTAGATTGTTTACTTGCTGCATGAGGGCATGTTTGTGAATCCCTCCTGCAAAAAAATGCATAGGGGGAGTACAATGAAATTGCGTGTTTCTGCCGTGCAGTATCATCTGCATACCATTTCATCCTTTGAAGAGTTCGCAAGACAGTGCGAACATTATATAAAAACTGCTGAAGAATTTGGTTCGGAGTTTGTTTTATTTCCGGAATTTTTCACAACTCAGCTCCTTTCCATCGGCAGCGAAGATGGCACTTCGCTTACGATAAATGAACTGCCGGGTTTTACAGAGCAATATAAAAGCCTATTTATTCGGCTAGCAGGCGACTATCAGATGCATATCATCGGGGGTACGCATGTTATTCAAAAGGAAGGGAAATTGTACAATACCGCCCATCTATTCTACCCGGACGGACGTATTGAGGAACAGGCCAAGCTGCATATGACCCCCACAGAGACCGAAGAATGGAATATGGATCCTGGGGAGAAGCTGCGGGTTTTTGATACCGAAAAGGGAAGAATCGCTATCATTACCTGCTATGACATCGAGTTTCCGGAAATTGTGAGGATGGCCAGGGCAGAAGGGGCAGATGTAATTTTTTGTCCGTCCTGTACAGATGACAGGCATGGGTTTCACCGTGTACGCTTCACCAGCCATGCCCGTGCCATTGAAAACCAAGTTTATGTAGTAGGAGCAGGAACCATTGGATCGCTTCCTACAGTTGACTTTATGAGAGCGAATTTCGGAAGTGCCGCAATTTTGACTCCTAATGATATACCTTTTCCTCCGGGCGGGATTTTAGCTGAGGGCGAAATGAATTATGATATGATCGTAACTGCAGACCTGGATTTAGAACTGCTGTATAGAGTCCGTGAAAGAGGTTCCGTTACTACATGGCGTGACCGCAGAACTGATCTTTATCCTGACTGGGAAAATAAGAATATACACTTTTAGACAATGTGCTTGTGTGCGGCTTCAGAGCTTGCATGCAGGCTTTTTTTGCATATTATGGTTTCAGCAATTATTTCTTGTTCCACAAAAACGGAAAGTTCCATAATTCCGGAAAATTTTTCACACTGATATTTTCCGGAATTGCGGAAACTCCATTCACAGACGGTTTATTTGTCTCCATTTTCAGGTACGCAAAAGTTGGCATGAAACTTGCAAGTTATAATAGTGTTATCCTTTAAAAATCGGCTTTGTTAACTAGCCAGCTGATTTTCGCTTAAAGAGAGTTTCAATCCGGGTGTGTTTGCCGGGCCACAGCGCCAATAAGCGAATCTCATGATTTAAAACATAACAAAGCCTGACATGAAATGGAGGGAGGACAGGGAAATAGCCTATGCAATTTTATCATATTTTATGAAAACGCTTTCTATAAAAGTTGGAGAAGGAGGAACTATATGGAGTTAGTTGTCATTCTTTTAGCATTAGCTTTGCTTATGTTTGTAGCTTACAGAGGGTTTTCGGTCATTCTTTTTGCTCCGATTTGTGCGCTATTCGCGGTTTTACTGACGAATCCTGATTATGTCCTTCCGTTTTTTTCTAATGTATTCATGGAGAAAATGGTCGGATTCATTAAGCTTTATTTTCCTGTATTCCTGCTCGGTGCCATCTTCGGAAAAGTTGTAGAAATGTCCGGCATTGCCAAAACAATTGCTAAGACTATCATTAAATTGGTGGGAGCCAAGCGCGCTATACTGGCCATTGTCCTCCTTGGCGCCATATTAACCTACAGCGGAGTCAGCTTGTTTGTTGTTGTGTTTGCTGTATATCCTTTTGCAGCAAACTTATTCAGGGAAGCGAATATTCCGAAGCGGCTGATTCCCGGAACCATTGCTTTAGGCGCATTCACTTTCACGATGGATGCTCTTCCTGGTACACCGCAGATCCAGAATGTCATTCCAACTACATTCTTTAAAACAGACATTTATGCTGCACCTATCCTCGGAACTGCAGGAGGCGTATTTATTTTAATTGTCGGCCTGCTCTATCTGGAATACAGGAAGAAGAAGGCTCAGAGAGCTGGAGAAGGCTATTATGGATTCGATGCCTCAGCTGCTGCAGCCGAAGCACAAAAAGAAGTCCTAAATGAGCCGGATCATGTTCTTTCTCCAGGGACACTGTCTGCCGGAAGGCAAATACTTGCTTTTGTTCCGCTCGTGCTTGTAGGTGTGATGAATAAAGTTTTCACTATATATATTCCAAAATGGTATCCGCAAGGCTTTGATTTCACCAAAATAAATCTTCCATTATTCGGTAAAGTGGAGACGTCAGCTGTTGCTGCAGTATGGTCGGTAGAGCTGGCACTTGCTATCGGAATTGTAGGGGCCATATTGTATGATTGGAAAAAAATCAGGGCGAATTTCCAGAGCGGTTTAAACATGAGTATCAGCGGTGCCCTGCTTGCGGTTATGAATACGGGAGCTGAATATGGGTTTGGAGGAGTGATTTCTTCTTTGCCAGGCTTCGGGGCAGTCAGCAAAGGGATATCAGAAACGTTTACCAATCCATTAGTGAATGGTGCAGTTACGACCACAGCATTAGCGGGCGTAACCGGTTCTGCTTCAGGCGGAATGGGAATCGCACTTAGTGCAATGTCTGAAAAGTATGTTGCCGCAATGGCTAAATACGGAATTCCTCCAGAAGTGATGCATAGAGTTATTTCTATGGCATCAGGCGGGATGGATACACTGCCTCATAACGGTGCTGTCATAACATTGCTCGCTGTGACAGGTCTGACTCACAGGCAATCCTACAAAGATATTTTTGCGATCACCATTTTAAAAACAGTGACCGTGTTTTTGATTATTGGTCTTTACAGCTTGACTGGAATCATGTAATTCCACAAATACATTAAGCCCGCTGCAGAAAATGGCAGGGGAGCATAGGCGGAGGCATGAAGGTGAATTCTTTAAAAAACAAAGTGGCATTTATAACAGGAGCAGGAAGCGGAATAGGGCTGGCAATGGCACAGGCCTTTGCCAAAGAAGGGGCAAGTGTCATACTAGCGGATTTAAATGAGGAGGCAAGCGTTCAGGCCTCTTTGGAACTTCAGGAAAAGGGACATGAAACGATGGCACTTACCTGTAATGTGGCCAATGAAAATGATATAAAGGAAGGAATTCAATCAGCGATTGACAGATTCGGAAAACTGGATATTTTGATTAACAACGCTGGCTTACAGCATGTTTCACCAATCGAGGAATTTCCCACTGAGACTTTTGAAAAACTGATAAGCGTTATGCTTACGGCCCCTTTTATGGCAATCAAGCATGCTTTCCCTATCATGAAAGAGCAGAAGTTTGGAAGGATCCTGAATATGGCGTCGATTAATGGATTAGTCGGTTTTGCCGGGAAAGCTGCATATAATAGCGCGAAACATGGTGTAATCGGATTAACAAAGGTTGCAGCCCTAGAAGGGGCAGACCATGGAATAACTGTCAACGCAATTTGCCCGGGTTATGTAGATACCCCTCTTGTCCGCAATCAATTGAAGGATTTGGCATCAACAAGAAATGTGGATGCCGGTAAAGTGCTTGAAGAAGTGATTTTTCCTTTAGTGCCTCAAAAAAGATTGATAGAAGTATCAGAAATTGCAGATTATGCCATTTTTTTAGCAAGTGATAAAGCAAGGGGAATTACAGGGCAGGCTGCCGTTTTGGACGGTGGATATACCATTCAATAGTTATCCTGCTGTAAACCGCTTAAAATTAATTGAATTTTTTGATATTAACGATGGTATGGCTCCATATTTTGTTATAATGAATACACTTATATCATTTTATGGATAAAGGATGAAGTTTATCATGAAGGTTGGCATTGAAATACTTCCGGCAGAATGGATCAGAGAAGTCGTCCATTTAGTGGCGGAAAGGCTAGTAGTAGTAGACCGGACTGGATACATTCGGTATATGGACAGTGCCTATTGTGAATTTCTCGGGATACGCGAGGAGGAAGCAATAGGACGCCACGTCCAGGATGTAATAGAAAACTCGAGGATGCACATCGTCGCTAATACGGGAATTGCGGAATTATCAGCGGTACAGGCAATTAAAGGGAGTGAAATGATTGCCAATCGTTATCCGCTGGTAGTTGATGATGAACTGGTAGGCTCGGTCGGTACTGTTATGTTCAGAAATCCGCAGGAGTGGCTGGATTACTCAAGGAAGATTCAGCCCCTATTGGAGGAGCTGCATTATTACAAAAATAGGCTGGAAAAAGAATTGCAAAGCAAATATACGTTCAAGGACCTGATTGGATCAAACCTTCAATTCATTGAAGCGAAAAAACTTGCTGAAAAAGGATCCTGCAGCAGCTCGTCCATCTTAATTCTCGGTGAGTCTGGTACTGGGAAGGAGCTGTTTGCACACGCCATCCACCAGAACAGTGCCAGATCAAGGTACCCATTCATTCGGATGAACTGTGCATCAATTCCAGAGCATCTTTTGGAATCAGAGCTTTTCGGATATGAAGAGGGAGCTTTTACAGGCGCAAAAAAAGGCGGCAAAAAAGGGAAGTTTGAGCAGGGGCATTTAGGAACTGTTTTTCTTGATGAAATCGGCGATATGCCGCTGCCAATGCAAAGCAAGCTTTTAAGGGTATTGCAGGAAAAAGAAATTGAGAGACTGGGCGGGAATGTTCCGAAAACAGTAGATGTCCGCATTATTGCTGCTACCCATCGCGATCTTGATAAGATGGTAGAAAGCGGTGAATTCAGAAAAGATCTTTATTACAGGCTGAATGTATTGAGAGTGGAGATCCCCCCTTTAAGGGAGAGGAGGGAGGATATCTGGAAGATTGGAGATATTCTTTTGAAAAAACTTCAAAAAAATTTTGGCCGGCCAGAAATTTCTGTCTCAGCAGAAGTGATTGCTTTGCTTGAAAACCACAACTGGCCAGGTAATATCAGGGAATTGGAAAATGTGCTTGAAAGAGCAATCAACATTTTGGATGGGCAGGAAATTCGCCATGAGCATTTGCCATTATATCTTCAGGATCCAGAACTGTACGTAATGGACAACGGGCAGTATGCTTCAGCCATGCCATTACTACAGGATGTGCTGCCGCTTAAAGAAACAGTTGCTGCTGCAGAAAAAAAAGCTATCATGCAAGCCTTGAAGCTTGCAGGGGGCAATAAACTCAAGGCCAGCAGACTGCTGAAAATCGGCAAAACCAGTTTGTATGATAAATGCAGGAGTTACGGTATCCTGGAGGATCAAATAAATAAAAACGGCTATTCATTTGAATAGCCGTTTTGGTTTTCAGGACAAATAGTATCCCAAATTTTTGCTGAATTTTTTTAAAGTCAATTCTTGCGCTTAAGGATTTGTAGACCACATACCTGCAGTTTTTATAAATACACGAGAATTGAGTTTCAACTGTGACACAATGAATTCAGCCAGGTCTTCAGGCTGCATGACTTTTTCAGGATTTCCGTCTGTCAGGTTTGTTTCGATGGCAAGATCTGTTGCTACTGTGCTTGGAGTCAAGGCACTGACACGTATGTTATGTTTCCTGACCTCAAGCATAAGCGACTCAGTCAGTCCTAATACAGCAAATTTCGATGCACTATAGGCACTTGTCACTGGTGCTCCTTTTTGGCCGGCAGATGAAGAAATATTTATAATATCTCCTGATTTTTGTTCAATTAAGCCGGGCAGTACTGCTCTGGTAACGTTGTAAACACCCATTACATTCACCTGAATGATGCGTTCCCATTCTTCAGCTGATAATTCAAGGAATCCGCCGAATTTTGCAATTCCGGCATTATTAATCAGGATATCAATGGAGCCGATATCATTTTTGATATGTTCCACAGCGGAAGTTACTGACACAAGGTCAGTAACATCTGCTACTGCGGCAGAATATTCAACCCCATACTGCTCAAGCTCTGATCCTGTATTTTCAAGATTGCTCATTGTCGTGCCAATCATGCCGATATTAACACCTTCTTTTGCAAGAGCAATAGCAGCAGCACGGCCGATTCCCCGTCCTGCCCCAGTTATTAATGCTGTTTTACCTTTTAATGACGCCATATAGACACTCCTGTCTTGTTTATTATTGAAGCTGCATCTGCAGCCATGGTTATCGTTTAAGCTTTTTTTACTAATTCCTGCATTTTTGCTGCAGCTGCTTTTTTGTTATCCTGTCCAGTGATGCCGCCGCCTACAATGACAAGATCAGGCTGTGCATTGAGGACTTCAGGAAGCGTTTCTAGTTTAATTCCTCCTGCAACAGCTGTTTTAGCATTCTTGACAACACGTTTGATTGCCATTAGATCCTTAAATGAGTTCTGGCCGACTGCCTGAAGGTCGTACCCTGTATGAACACAGATATAATCTGCACCAAGCTCATCAAGCTCTTTAGCGCGTGTTTCTATGTCTTTTACGGCAATCATATCAACAAGGATTTTTTTGCCTTGTTTTTTTGCTTCTGCCACTGCGCCCTTGATCGATTCATTTTCCGCAGCACCAAGGATTGTAATGATATCAGCACCTGCTTCAGATGCTTTCATAACTTCATATCCGGCAGCATCCATGATTTTTAAGTCAGCCAAAACCTTCAATGAAGGAAAAGCTTCTTTAATTTCCTTTACTGCCCTTAATCCTTCGTTGATTACAACAGGCGTACCGATTTCAACGATATCTATATGTTCTTCTACCTCTTTTATTAATTGTTTTGCTTCCTCAATATTTACTAAGTCTAATGCTAATTGAAGTTCCATTTATAACACTCCTCTTATTAGGTCTTTAAAAATCTATTTGCGGAATAGTTGTAAGTGTAACGCGTGATACTTCACATGAGAAGTACGCACTTTTATTTTACATAGTGCTAAAAAGTATACTGTCTAAAGCAGGGGGAATTATCAGTAGTATTGTTTGCAGACTGCGGCAAAAATAGCTGTGGAAAAAAATTATGGTAATTAAATTTGGATGCCAAGCCGTTTTGTTTGACTGCAGTGTTTTTTAGAGGTAAAAATGTGAACATCCCATGCAATTAAAGGGGAATATGAGCAAAGGAAGGAAAGATGTATATGACAACTTTATTAGACACATTTAAGTTAAAAGATCTACAGTTGAAAAACCGCATTGTAATGCCTCCCATGTGCCAGTATTCTGTAACTGAGAAAGACGGAAAACCTAATGAGTGGCATTACTCCCACTACACTAGCCGTGCAATCGGGGGAGCAGGCCTTATCATCATGGAAATGACAGATGTAGACCCTGATGGCAGAATTACCGATTTCGATCTCGGCTTATGGTCTGATGAACAAATACCGGCTTTTAAAAAAATCATTCAATCATGCCAAAGCTACGGAGCGAAAGTGGGCATTCAGATTGCACATGCAGGCCGCAAAGCAGAAGATGCCGAACAGCCAGTTTCCTCTTCCGCCATCCGATTTTCTGAAAAATATAAAGTGCCCCGTGAGTTGAGCACAGACGAAGTAAAAGAAATGGTAGAAAAATTCGAAGCTTCATTCAAGCGCGCTGTTGAAGCAGGAGTGGATGTTATAGAAATCCATGCAGCCCATGGCTATTTAATTCAGCAATTCCAGTCACCTCGCACAAATAAAAGAGAAGATATTTATGGCCAGGACAGAGGCCTGTTTGGCGAGGAAATCGTTAAAGCTGCACGGCGTGTTATGCCTGAATCCATGCCGCTTATTATGCGCATTTCCGCTATTGAATATGCAGAGGATGGATATGGCCTGGAATATAGCATTAAGCTTGCTGAACGTTATAAAGAGGCAGGAGTGGATATTTTCCATGTTTCTTCTGGTGGTGAAAGCACTTCTGGGCCTGCATCAGCCGGTCCGGCCTATCAGTTGGACCTGGCTGATGAAATCCGTAAGCAGCTAAAGGTCCCTGTTATTGCAGTAGGCAGAATGGAAGATATTGAAATCAGCAATGAGGCAATAAAAGAAAACAAAGCAGATCTTGTTGCAGTGGGACGGGGAATGCTGCGCAATCCCTACTGGGCTAATGAAGCATCCTTAGCACTTGGCGGAGATCCTCTGACTCCCAAACAATATCGTAGAGCCTATAATATCAGGGATTAATCTCAGCTCTGACATTAAAAAAGCACATGCATTATAAGACAATACTGCCGGACAAATGAGGAAGCTGGTTTATTACAGAAGCAGTTTCCGAATTATTTGCGCATATGAAATTAACGAGACAACTATTGAATAAAGGGAAATCTGATTACTTATCTCACCTTTTTTAGAATATGTATGTACACCGGGCAGCCAAAAGGCTGCCCGGTATCTTTATCTGCTTTTACCATTTAGATTAAGCATATTAGTTTTTATGATGAATTTTCTCACTCCAATAGTTTTGCTTGTAGGAAACATTTTTAAATTGTAGAATATAAATAAGTAAAGGCAAAAATTTTTATCTAAAATGTTTCCTTAGTGCAAAACTTATTTATAAGAGAAACTTAATTCAGGGATGGAGTGAATGAAGGATGAACAGTACAGAGAGGATTGTAGAAAAAGCCTGGAAAAAAGAAAACAGACGGGCCAGCCTTGAAGAAGTCCATAAAACGATACCCATAAAAAAAACTGGCAGTTTTTTCAGGAAATTGCTCGGATTTATTGGACCTGGTTACCTGGTTGCAGTGGGATATATGGATCCCGGGAATTGGGCAACGTCCATTGCAGGAGGATCAGCTTATGGATATTCCCTGCTTTCAGTCATTTTAATTTCTAATTTAATGGCTATCCTTCTGCAGGGGCTTTCTGCTAAATTGGGAATAGTATCCGGCAGGGATTTGGCACAGGCGTGCAGGGACCATTTCAGCAAGCCGGTTTCCTTTGTTTTATGGCTATTATGCGAACTTGCCATTGCTGCCTGTGATCTGGCAGAAGTAATAGGGGCTGCCATAGCTTTAAATTTGCTGTTTGGAATTCCTCTCGTGTACGGTGTGTGCATTACGGCCTTTGATATCCTGCTGATTCTGCTGCTCCAAAATAAAGGATTCAGGTATATGGAGGCCTTTGTTATTTCCTTAATCGTCACTATAGCCGTCTGTTTTGGCATTGAATTATTTTTATCTAAGCCTGATATGGGCGGTGTTTTAACAGGATTTGTACCAAGTTCAGAGATCGTTTCAAACCCGGCCATGCTATATATTGCTCTTGGAATTCTTGGAGCTACTGTTATGCCTCACAATCTGTACCTTCATTCATCGATTGTCCAGACAAGGGATTTTGATAATACAAAGGAGGGAAAGAGGTCTGCCATCAGGTTTGCAACAATAGATTCTACCATTGCCCTCATGCTTGCACTATTTGTAAATGCGAGCATCCTCATATTATCAGCTGCCGCCTTTCATAGTACAGGGCATCATGATGTAGCCGAGATACAGGATGCTTATCATTTATTGGATTCATTGCTTGGAACTGGAATTGCAGCCATATTATTTGGGGTGGCGCTGCTTGCTTCCGGCCAGAATTCCACTTTGACAGGCACACTTGCCGGCCAGATTGTGATGGAGGGTTTTCTCAATATTAAATTAAAGCCATGGCTGCGCCGTTTAATCACCAGGATGATAGCGATTATCCCGGCAGTCATTGTAACTTTGATTTCTGGTGAAAAGGGAACAGGGCAGCTTTTAATCTTAAGCCAGGTTATCTTATCACTTCAGCTATCCTTTGCTGTCATTCCTCTTGTTATGTTTACCAGTGATAAAAATAAAATGGGCGAGTTCGTCAATAAACCCTGGATCAAATGGCTAGCCTGGTTCACGGCTGCTATAATCGCTATCCTGAATGTTTATCTGCTTTGGGGAACATTCTTTTTATAAGGCTGTTTTCGTAAACTTTGCTGCTATGGAACAAGTGGTTGATTTCCGCTCCAGGATGCTCGCTTTCTGCGGGGCGGGGGTGAGCACCCTCGGCGGCGCCTGCTGGATCTCATCTGTTCCGCTCAAAAGCAGAGGTTTCACCTTACGCTCCAATTAACCTGACTAAACAATGGGATCACCTCACAAGGGCCGAAATATAAAAAGCTGTACTTTTTCAATATTGATTAAGTACAGCTTTTTTGTTTACGGCTTTTTTGTAATAGGGACTCTTTTCACTCACCATAACCCGCTGTGCACAATAATGGATTCTATTTTATGGAATAATCCTTAAAAATAAAGATTAGTCCTCCTGAGACTATATTGATATTTTAAATAATATTAGGCGATCGGTATAAACGGCATGTATGCTCTGCGGCATCACTTCGAGTGCAGCTTCGAGGGGCGGAAACCGCGGCCTGGTTCATTTTATCACTTAAGGAAGTTTAGCTGATTCGGAGGAAGGGTAATTAAAAGTGACTAAAAGTTATAGTGTAATAGAAAGGGGAGGTTAATGTGCAGGAAAGCTTTCGCATAACGGTAAATGGAGTCGAAATGGAAACAGATAGGGAGAAGAGTGTACTAGAAGTTCTTTTGAACAGTTCAGTTGAAGTGCCGCATGTTTGCTATCACCCCAGCTTAGGGCCAATAGAAACATGTGATACGTGTATTGTAAAAGTGAACGGCGAGCTGGTAAGATCTTGTTCTTCACATATAAATGATGGAGATATAATTGATACCAATGCTCCGGATGTTAAAGAAGCCCGGGTCATTGCCATGGATAAGATTCTTTATAACCATGAGCTGTATTGCACGGTTTGTGATTATAACAATGGAGGTTGTGAAATACATAACACCGTGAAGGAGATGAAAGTTAACCATCAAAGCATTCCCTTTGATCATAAACCATATGTTGAAGACAATTCCAACCCATTTTACCGCTATGATCCGGATCAATGCATTCTTTGCGGCCGCTGCGTAGAGGCATGCCAGGATGTTCAGGTGACTGAGACTCTATCCATTGATTGGGAACTTGAACGGCCTCGGGTCATTTGGGATAAAAATGTTCCTATCAATGAATCTTCTTGCGTTTCTTGCGGACATTGTTCGACGGTTTGCCCATGCAATGCGATGCTTGAAAAAGGCATGGTCGGTGAAGCGGGCTATCTGACCAATATTGCTAAACAAACCCTTCGGCCCATGATTGAAGTGACTAAGGGTGTTGAAACCGGCTACGGTTCCATTCTTGCCATTTCAGATATGGAATCAGCCATGAGGGAAGAACGCATCAAAAAAACCAAAACCGTCTGCACATTCTGCGGAGTAGGCTGCAGCTTTGATATTTGGACAAAAGACAGGAAAATCCTGAAAGTTGAACCACATGCAGAAGCACCGGCCAATGGAATTTCGACTTGTGTGAAAGGAAAATTCGGCTGGGATTTCGTCAATAGTGAAGAACGCCTTACAAAGCCGCTTATCCGGGAAGGAGATTCTTTCAGGGAAGCAGAATGGGATGAAGCTCTGACATTGATTGCAGGCAAATTCACTGAAATCAAAACACAGCATGGTCCCGATTCTCTGGCATTTATTACTTCTTCAAAGTGCACCAATGAAGAGTCTTATTTAATGCAAAAACTGGCAAGGGCAGTAATAGGCACAAACAATGTGGATAATTGCTCAAGATACTGCCAAAGCCCTGCAACCAAGGGATTGATGAGGACTGTAGGCTACGGAGGGGATTCAGGTTCCATTACGGATATTCAGAATTCTGAGCTTGTCATCATAATTGGCTCTAATACTTCAGAAGCCCATCCTGTTCTTTCGACAAGAGTGAAAAGTTCGCATAAATTACGAAACCAAAAACTGATTGTAGCAGATCTCAGAAAGCACGAAATGGCAGACCGTTCAGATTTATTCATCCAGCCGCGGGCCGGATCTGATCTTGTTTGGCTGTCGGCTGTAACGAAGTATATCATTGACCAAGGCTGGGCAGATCAGGAATTCCTCGATAAAAAAGTAAACGGCCTGGAGAAATATATAGAAAGCATCCAGGGCTTTACACTGGAATACGCCGCACGTGAAACTGGTTTATCACAGGAAGTGCTGATTCAAATTGCCGAAATGATTCATGAAGCAAAGTCCTCATGTATTCTTTGGGCTATGGGGGTTACCCAGCATGTTGGAGGAAGTGATACCAGTACAGCCATTTCAAACCTGCTGCTGATCACTGGAAACTATGCCCGTCCGCATACAGGTTCTTATCCGCTGCGCGGCCATAATAATGTACAGGGGGCCAGTGATTTTGGATCAATGCCAGACGCCCTGCCAGGGTATCAGATGGTTACAGATGACGCTGTACGTGCTAAATATGAAAAAGGATGGGGAGTCAAGCTTCCTGCGAAACCAGGTATGAACAACCACGAAATGATTGAAGCCATCCATTCAGGCAAATTAAAGGCTATGTATGTTAAAGGAGAAGAAATGGGACTGGTTGATTCCAACATCAATCATGTGCATGCCGCATATCAGGAGCTGGATTTCTTCGTAGTGCAGGATATGTTCCTGTCGCGTACAGCGGAATATGCGGATGTTGTTCTTCCGGCAAGTCCAAGCCTTGAGAAAGAAGGAACTTTTACCAATACAGAACGCAGGATCCAAAGGCTTTACGAGGTACTGGAGCCGCTTGGCGATTCCAAGCCGGACTGGAAGATTATCATGGAAGTCGCCAATCGCCTTGGTGCAGGATGGAGCTATGATCACCCATCCGATATTATGGCGGAAGCAGCCATGCTGTCTCCAATCTATGCAGGTGTGACGTATGAAAGATTAGAAGGATATAAGAGCCTTCAATGGCCAGTTGCTGCGGATGGCAATGATACTCCTGTTCTATTTTTGGATAAATTCCCGTTTGATGATGGGAAGGCCCGCCTATTCCCGGTAGAATGGACTCGGCCTATCGAGTTCGGTGAAGAGTATGATATCCATGTCAACAACGGACGCATTCTCGAACATTTCCATGAAGGCAATATGACTTATAAATCCAAAGGGATTTCTTCAAAAACGCCAAGTGTATTCCTCGAAATTTCTCCTGAGCTTGCGGAGGAAAGAGGAATAAAGGATGGAACACTTGTCAGATTGACTTCTCCTTATGGAAACGCGAAGGTAAAGTGCCTGATCACAGACAGGGTAAAAGGAAAAGAAGTATATCTTCCTATGAATGACTCGGGAGATGCGGCCATTAACCTGCTGACAAGCAGCCATGCCGATAAAGATACAGATACACCTGCTTATAAAGAAACATCGGCCAAAATGGAGATTTTGAAAGTAGAAGGAGTCAATCCATTGCCTAGAATAAATCACAGAAATGGAAATCCTCAGCCGCAAATCGGTGTCCAGGTTCAGAAAAAATGGGCAAGGAAGGATTATACATTCCCAGGTGATGCTGTGAAGCGGCACAGAAAAGAGGAGGTTGGGCATAATGGCTAAAGCAATCAGGAATATCGAAAGAATTAAGATTTCCAAAGAGGATAAGCGGAAACAGGACCTCGAGGAAATAGAACATGCACTCCTGAAAAATAAGGATGCCATTTTAGAATCTTTGCAGGTAATGGAATATATGCAAAGCCGCGGAGTTTTAGCTATGATGAACGGCTTGCTTGGCCAAAGCGATAAGGTGCTGGATATTCTGGTGAAAACGGCTGACAGGCCAGAAACGACCAATATGCTTAAAAATCTTCTGCTTATGGTCGGAACGCTTGGTGTACTTGATGTTAAGCAATTGGAGCCAGTTATTTTAAAAGTGAATTCAGGGATTGCGAGAGTGGCTGAAGCGAAGGACACGGAGGAAAAAACAAGCTATTTCGATCTGGTCCGTTCCCTTAAGGATCCGGAAATCAACCGGGCACTGACCTTCATGCTTACCTTCTTAAAGGGAATGGGGCAGGATACGAAGGAACAGGAAAGAAATACGATGGAGCCTCATCATCAGGAACATGAAAAAAGAAAGAACCGGGATTTACGGTAATGAAGAAGGAGGAGGGGGAGGGAATTCCTCCTCTTTTTTTTAGCTTAAGTTTATGCAGCATTATTATGGAAGAATCATTGTTTTGCAGTAAATAAACACAGCCTGCTCCATTTATGCTGCAAAATGCGTTACGTTTCCGAAAAAGGGCAATATTTGTTAGAGTAGGGTAGTAACGGGATGAAAGGCAGGTACAATTATGAAACAGGAATTATCCAATAAGAAAATTAAGTTAATTGCCTTAGATATGGACGGAACACTGCTTAATGAAAATGACGAGGTTTCTGAAGAAAACCGGAAGGCGATTAAAGCAGCGGAAGCCAAGGGAGTTAAAGTAATTTTAAGTACAGGAAGATCGTATCCCCGCTGCAGTGAATATGCTAAGGCTTTAGAGCTTTCATCTTATCTGATAACGGTAAATGGCGGCGAAATTTTTGACAGCAGCGGCAAACTCATCGAGAGGACATCCGTAAATACAGATCTTGTGCAATGGATGTGGGATTTAAGCCAGAAGCATAAAACACATTATTGGGCGGTAAGCTCTGAACAAGTATATCGTGCAAATATGCCTGAAAATATCCATGATTCAGAGTGGATTAAATTTGGCTTTGATATCGATGATGACGCCGTAAGGGAAGAAATTCTGCAAGAGCTCAGAAACGATGGCACATTGGAAATCTCAAACTCCAGTCCGACAAATATTGAGGTAAATGCATTGGGTGTCAATAAAGCTGTAGCGATTGAAAAAGTGTGCAGCTTTATGGGACTAGCCATGGAAAATGTCATGGCTTGCGGTGACAGCTTGAATGACATTGCGATGATTAAAGAAGCAGGCATTGGAGTTGCCATGGGAAATGCACAGAAAACAGTGAAGGATACTGCTGATTGGGTGACTGCTACCAACCGGGAAGACGGTGTGGCTAAAGCCATTCATAAATGGGTGCTTGACGTAAAATAATGAGAAGGTTTTGTGAAGGTGGTTATTTTTATTGTGATCTGCGGGAGATTCCATTGTTAAACAGGGCAGGGTGTAGTGTGCGAGTCTTCTGCGTGATTAGCTGGATAGGTGAGAATGCCTGAAGGAGACTCACCGCCCCGACCGCCCTCGGTAAACAAACAACCATCTTGATCGTGCAGAAAACAGCCAATAATAATGAGGTGGATGCTATACAGCATTCACTTTTTTAAAACAAGACATTCTAACATTATTTATAGGTGAATTAAATCGGCAGGTAATGACTTAGGGGGGAACATGATGACAAAGGATGAGTATGATGTAATTTTTTTTGACGGAGTCTGCAATTTCTGCAATGGGGCCGTAAACTTCATCATAAGGCACGATTCCCGCTCACGGTTTAAATTTGCCTCTCTGCAGTCTCGCTGCGGGGAACAGTTTTTAGATCGGCATCCACATCTGAAAAAAGTGGACTCTATAATCCTTCTCGAGGGGGGCAAAACGTATACACATAGTTCAGCTGCATTAAGAATTGCCGGTAAAATGGATGGTATCATTAAAGCGGCTGCTCTTCTATTCATCGTACCGAAACCTTTTCGCGATTACTTATATAACATTCTGGCCAAAAACCGATATAAATGGTTCGGCAAAAGAGAGACATGCCGCATTCCGACCAAAGAGGAAAGAACCCGTTTTTTATAAACTACCATAAAGGTTCTTCCTCGGCGGAAAGGCAGAGACTGAAGGCCGCCCATAGCCCGGCACTCAAAACACAGCATAAGGAAAGTGATATGAATCAGCATGGGAAAATCCAATATTAATGGAGCGATAAATAAAGCAGATAACTTTTTTCGTGATTTCAGGGAAATATACTGAAAATGCCCGCAGTATAAACATGCCTTTTCTTATAGATTGTTGTTTTTTAATATGTTTTGTAAAGCGAACCCGTTGTTAAACCGGGTTGATTGGAGTGTAAGGTGCGAGACTCCTGCGGGATTAGCGGGAAGATGAGACCCCGCAAGCGAAGCTGAGGAGGCTCACCGTCCGCCCTGCGGAAAGCGAGCATCCTGGAGCGGAAATCAACTACCTTGTTCCATAGCAACAAAGTTTACAAAAACAGCCAAGAAAATAGATAAGTGTAAGCCTGCCATAATGAACAGGTTTTTTTGCATTGAGTGCAAACTGTCATCCTATGATCTCCTTCTGTATTACATTTCTATATTTTCATTGGGAGTTTGCCAGTTAAAGAAAAACTTGAACTATTACTAGTGGAAACGTATGATGAAATAGATATATTTTATCTGAAAATTTAATAAAATGGAGGCGTTTACTTTGAGAAAAAGTATCCCGGAATCATGGTGGAATGAATTGGAATTGCCTGTCATCTCTGCACCCATGTTTTTAATATCAGGGCCAGAGCTTGTTAAAGCATGCTGCCTGAATGGTGTGATTGGCTCTTTTCCTGCTCCGAATGCAAGGCCAATCGAGTTGCTGGATCAATGGATGGGGGAAATCAGCAGTGCTTTGGATGAGGCTAAACAAAATGATCCTCAAAGGAAAATAGCTCCATGGGCCATGAACATGGTGGTTCACAGTACATATAGCCGCCTGGAAGAAGAGCTTGAATTAGTGAAGAAACATAAACCGCCTTTGGTCATTACATCACTCGGTTCGCCAAAAGCAGTAGTTGACATCGTCCATAGCTATGGCGGTGCCGTATTTTCAGATGTCAGCTCAGTGCCGTTTGCAAAGAAAGCAGCAGAAGCAGGGGTTGATGGACTGATTGCTGTGGCATCTGGAGCAGGAGGGCATGCCGGGGATATTAACAGCTTTGCTTTTGTCGACAGTATCCGGACCTTTTGGGACGGAATCATTATTCTTGCCGGATCAATTACAACCGGCCGCAGCATATTGGCGGCACAGGCCGCTGGAGCTGATCTGGCATATATGGGTACCCGTTTTATTGTTGCGAAAGAGAGCATGGCAACAATGGAGTACCGCGAGATGCTTGTCGAATCGTCCCAGGAGGATATTATTCTTACAAATGCATTCTCAGGAGTTAATTGCAATATGCTTAAACCTAGTATCAGCAAAGCTGGAATTGATCCTGAAACACTCGTGAAGAAGGATAAAGTGGAATTTGACAGCATGCAAAAAGAAACTAATTCAAAAGCCTGGAAAGATATCTGGTCTGCAGGCCATGGTGTAGGAGCTATTAAAAAAATTGATAGTGCAGCCGGCATCATTTCCGAGCTTAAAGAGGAATATCAGGAAAGCTTAAAGAAATTGAATGAGCACGCTGGAAGGCTGCAGTCTTTGACACTGACCGATATGTAAGCGTTTTACAAAGAGACTCAAAGCGAATGGGGGATATCATGGAAGCGGGAAAAAGAATTGAAATCATTGAATTGACTGTGAAAAGCAGCGAAAATATATTTACATTTAATCCGGTTTTATTGATAGATGAAGAATCTGTACTGCTAATAGATGCTGGCATGCCATTTCAATCAGAAGAAATCCTTCAGGCATTTGAAAAAGAGGGAATCCCTTTTTCTAAGCTTAAAACCATTATATTCACACATCAGGATCTAGATCATATCGGCGGCGCACCCTCCATTCTAAATAAAGGTGATGGAAGCATTCAAGTTTTGGCACACGCTTTGGATAAGCCTTATATTGAAGGTGATAAAACGCTTATTAAGGCAGATTTGAGCAAAATCTCTGATGAGAAAAAGCGTTCCTTGCCTAAGCAGATGATATCCTTATATGAAAATCTGCCAAAAGTGAAGATTGATAAAACGGTTGAAGATAGAGAAAAACTTGATTTTTTTGGCGGCATGGAAGTCATTCATACACCTGGACATACGCCGGGACACATCTCTTTGTATCTGGAGAAAACCAAAACATTGATTGCAGGAGATGCCATGGTTATCCTTGATGGTATATTAAGAGGACCGATTGATGAAAACACTCCGAATATGAAAGAAGCTATTGGGTCTCTGGAAAAAATGTTAGATTATGATATTGAACAGGTCATCTGCTATCATGGAGGCTTATTCCGGGGCAGTCCGCATGAAACAATCAAGAATTTGCTTGAACAAAATAAATAAAAAAAGATGAAGCACATCCAACTAGGGAGTGCTTCATCTTTTTGTTGAAAATCCTTATTCCTAAATTTCCCTATCGCGATTTACCTCAGATATTATGCGGCCTTCTGCTCCAGGAGCCTGATCTGTTTCAGAACGGTTGTTGTAGCTTTCATCATTCAATCCCCGCTCTTGATGCTCATTTGTTCCATCCCCGCTATAGGATTTATGTTTTTGCTGGATTTTATTGAATTTGCTGAAATCCTGATTAACCATGGTCATTCTCCTTTATATATAAAGTCAAAAATAGTCTGTTCGATTTTTACGCTCATTATTCTATAGCGGAAAACAGCTGATCCTTTATTTATGACTCCCATCTCAAGAACGTTGTTTTTTAATGAGTTCTGCGGAGAGATCTCATTATTAAATTGCCGCCTTGTTCCATTTCATCAAAGTTTACGAAGAATTATATAAAAATCATGTATGGCATTTTCATTGCTTCCATCATCATATTTATAAAGTGAAACCATTAGAAGATAAAAATAAGAGGGTGAAATTAATGGCAGATATCTTGAAGGAGCTTAGAAGATGCAGGGAGTTGAGGATCAGAGGTGTTCTAGGGACAATTATATCGACAGAAGGTTCATCCTATCAAAAAGCGGGTGCAAAGTGTTTTTTTTCGGAAGATGGATTTGTTACAGGACAGCTAAGCGGCGGCTGCCTTGAAGAAGATATAAAGACGCATCTGGAAAAAATCATGGACAACGGGACATCCCGGATAATGGAATATGACTTTCGGGATCCTGAGGAAATTCTTTGGGGACTTGGTTCTGGCTGTCAGGGAAAGATGAAGATTCTTCTTGAATCCTACTGTCCGGAAAATAAAAAAGAAGCCAATTTGATGTTCCGGTACTTTGAAACTGGTGAAAAAAAAGAAATGCACCTTATTACCATTCTGCATTGTGACGATAAATCCCAGATAGGGTTAAAGTGGCTTTTGGATCCCTGCAGCAATGAATTGCCTGTAACATTGCCAAGAGATATAGCTGCAGATTACTTGATTCGGAGGAATAGCAGGAAAAACGGCATTTCGCAAATAATGGATGAATGGAATACTCGAATTTTTTTTGAAATATTGGAACCTCCGCCACAGTTAGTCATTTTTGGTGCCGGACCTGATGCGATACCTTTATCAGAGATGGCTAAAATCCTTAACTGGAAAGTGAATCTGCTGGATTACCGGCCTGCTTATGCAGATAAAGAAAAATTCCCCGGCGCAGACGAAATAATTGTTTATCCATCAGGGAAAGTCCCGGAAGTTGGGGGCAATAAAAATACATTTATAGTGGTGATGACACATCATTTCCATCAGGATCAAAAAATCCTTGAGAAAATAATGAGTTTCAATCAGCGTTATGTGGGTGTCCTTGGTACTGAAAAAAGAACAAAGAAATTAATCATGACAAGTGAACTGCTCCGACATAATCCCAAAAGCCGGGAAATCTGCAGTCCAATCGGCCTCGACATCGGTTCAAAGTCTCCGGAAGAAATCGCATTAAGCATTTTAGCGGAAATTTTAATGGTTTACAGGGGAGGAAGCGGATCAAGGCTTAATGAAGTGGGGCAGATTACATGAAGGATGAAAGGGAGTGAATGCCATCGAACAAGTAAAAAGCAGAGTATGGGGGATAATTTTGGCTGCAGGAAGTTCAAAAAGAATGGGGTCTCCAAAGCTCCTTCTTCCATATCAAAATAAACCGATCCTCTGGCACGTTTTGAATAACAGCAGAAAATCGGCATTAATGGGAAGAACCATCGTGGTCAATCCATATATACCAGGTTTAATGGAGGCAGCTTCACTCCCGGATATTGAAACAGTCATCCTTAATTTCAATACCTTTGAGGGGCTATCTTCCTCAATTAAAGCAGGATTAAGTACTGTTCCCAAAGAGGCGGAGGGTGCGCTGTTTTTGCTTGCTGACCAGCCTTTGCTCACTTGCTGTGATATTAATCGGGTTATCGGCCGCTTCTATAGAGACAAGACCCGTCCATTAATTGTCCAGGCGAGCTATCACAATCAAAAGGGGCATCCTGTGCTTTTTCATAGGTCATTATTTTTAGAGTTTAACAGCCTTACAGGAGAAAGGGGAGGAAAGGTGATTCTGCAGAATAATAAAAACCAGGTTGTATTTGCGGATATGGGCAAAAGTATTGAACCTGATATTGATACAGTGAGTGACTATGAAAACCTGAATATCTATGATAGAGATGATGAGCGTTTTATCTGCGTATGTAAAAGATATCCCTATCTCTGACGGCTGGAATGATTGGGAATGCACGGGTATTGAAAATTGGAAGGAATCAGTGCAGGATGGCTCGATGGTTTAAAGGAAAGAATGTGACCCTCAACGTTGCCGCTCACAAGAGAAATGCCCGGCCAGTTGACGAACAGGTTCACGTTCGGGCTGAATAAAATTTATTGATTCGTGGTTGATTACTCATGAATATTCCTCACTGCCGATTAATACCGAAACAATTCAGGGTTTAAGATAAATTTAAAGCTATAGGAGAGCGGTCCAGATGTCGGAGGGCTTTTTTGCTGAGCACATCTATTGCGTACTGCAAGCAAACATAAGAAAATAGGTATAAGTTTCTTATAAATAACAAACTTAAAGGTAAATGCATAATTGGAAGGAGAGGAAGAGTTATTCAACTTTTATCTGGCAAACATATTGTTGTAACTGGAGGATCGAGCGGTCTAGGTTATTCCATGGCAGAATCTCTGCTTGAGGAAGGAGCATCTGTGGCCATCAGATCGCGTCCTGGAGATAAACTCGACAAGGCCGTCCAGCAGCTTTCTGAGAAGGGGCATGATGTGTACAAGCTGCCGATGGACGTGCGTTCGGAAGAATCAGTACAGGCAGCGGTCGATTGGGTCCGCGGGACATGGGGCGGTCTCGATGTGCTAGTGAATAATGCAGGAATCGGAATGCGGACTGTGAATGCTAAATTTCTGACAGAGCCACAGCCTTTTTATGAAGTGAGCCCTGACTCATTCCGTAATTTGGTTGATACGAATCTTACCGGTTATTTTCTTGCTGCCCGGGGGTTTGTTTCTTTAATGCTGCAACAGGGAAAAGGAAAAATCATTAATATTTCAATGAACCATGAGACGATGAAGCGGAAAGGCTTCGTGCCATACGGTCCCTCCCGTGCAGCTACTGAGTCATTGTCTTACATAATGGCTGAAGACCTCAAGGAGCATGGAATTACCGTAAACATGCTTTTGCCGGGAGGAGCTACATTAACGGGCATGATACCTGATGAAGCAAGAAAAGCCTTTGAAGGAAGCGGCAGCCTCCTGGAACCCGAAGTGATGAGGGATGGAATTGTTTATCTCGCATCTGAAAAAAGTGATGGGGTCACAGGAGAACGGATTGTTGCTGCTGAATTTAATCAGTGGCTGAAGGAAAAAAGATAAAAGTAATGGAATCATCATATTATTTCTCTTGTCGGGCAAAGAGTTCCAGTCTGGGAAAGATAAAAACAGACGTAATTGATGCCCGCTATCTCTGCGGGCTGTACTAAATTTCGTTTATAGAGAATGTCTTTTGTTTTACCAGATAAAGGGAAATATTGAAAAAGCGATCATCTCCATGATGGAGGATGATCGCTTTCTTTTTAGAGCTTTTCCATGTCTTCAATGATTTCGTCAATGGTCAGGGAAACATCGTTTGTGCGCCGGGCAATGGAAATACTGAACTCCAAAAGCTCTTTATATTTTTCTATTGAAATGGATTGATTGTTTTTTTCGAATTCATTCAGCTGAAGGCCAATATTTTGAAGGTGGATTAAAACTTCTTCCATTGAACCGCTATCGAAATCGATCATCATGATTCCCCCAATTCTTGTATGTCTATTACATATTTTATCGGATAAATCCTAAAATATGTAATATGGAAATGATTTCTTTGGGCTGTGTTTTTTTCCAGGGAATGTTTGCAACAGACTATGCATAGAGAATATCACATATTAAATTCAAAAGAAACCATTCTTAGCTTGCTATTTTTTTTGCATGTTTCCCGCTTTTTCCGTCTTTCATCCTGCTGAATATGTAGGCTAGGACTGAGCCGGAGATGTTGTGCCAAACACTGAAAATGGCACTTGGAACAGCGGCGAGCGGCGAGAAATTTGCAGAAGCGATTGCGACTCCCAAGCCGGAGTTCTGCATTCCGACCTCCATGGCGACTGCCTTTTGTTTCGCCAAATCCATGCCGCATAAACGCGAGAAAAAGAAGCCTAGAACAAATCCCAGAGTATTGTGAAGCACGACAACAGCAAAAATCAGCCAGCCTGTTTTGGCAATCTGCTCCTGGCTCCCTGCCACAACAGCAGAGACGATAAGAACGATGCTGATTACAGAAACGAGCGGCATGGCCTTTTGGCCGCCTTTTGCTCCTTTGGCAAAAAACTTTTTTATAATAAACCCGAGCGCCAATGGAATAATAACAACTTGTACAATAGATAAGAATAAAGAACCAATGCTTATGTCAACCCACTTGCTTGCAAAAAGCAATATAAGAAGAGGGGTTATAATGGGTGCAAGCAGTGTTGAAACTGAAGCAATGGATACAGCAAGAGCGACATTTCCTTTTGCAAGGAAAACCATGACATTGGAAGACGTGCCGCTAGGACAGCATCCAACCAAAATTACACCGACAGCGACCTCTGATGGAAGATTTAAACCTGCCGAAAGGCCAAAAGCCAGTAACGGCATGATGAGAAAATGGCCGGCTACACCAAGCGCTACTTCCTTCGGCCTTCTGAAAACTTCCTTAAAATCTTCCGCCGAAAGCGAAAGACCCATACCGAACATAACAAGGCCGAGCAATGGAACAACATAGGCGCCAATGCCTTTAAAAATCCCTGGATATAAATAAGCTAATATTGCTGCCAATAAAACCCATAAGGTAAATGTTTTACCTGCAAAGTTCCCGATTTTTTCAATTGTCTGCATGTTGTGCCTCCCAAATATGTGAAATAAAAATAATTGTACTACATCATCAGAATTTTACAAATATATTTTTATTCCTGCTTAAATTTTGAAATATAATCAGGGAAAAGGGTATATTACATTGTTAACTTTATTTAAATGTGATATTATGATGTCAGACAAAATGACCATAATCATCATTTGGTCAAAAAGGAGGCAGAACATTTGGCCGTGAATCGAAAAAGGCAGATCACAGATGCTGCTGCAAAATCGTTTTCTATGTTCGGTTATAAAGCTACAACCATGGATCAGGTGGCAAAGCTTGCGAATGTAGGTAAAGGGACGATTTATACCTTTTTTAAAAATAAAGAAGAGCTGTTTGACGATATTGTTCACAGCATGGTGAAAGAAATGATCCAGGAAGCGGAAAGCGCCCTAATTCCTGATGCCCCTTTTTCTGAAAATGTACACCGGATGCTGAGGAGGCTGCTTGACTTCCGGACTGAGCATGTATTAATGATTAAGCTTCTGCAGGAAGAAAAAGAAATAGGTACACCAACGGTTCACGGAATGCTGAATCATATTGAAGACGAAATAATAGGGTACTTGAAAATAAAAATTGAGACGGCAATTGCAAAGGGGCATATCGTGCAATGCGATCCTGAAATTGCTTCGTTTATCTTACTGAAAACTTATGTATCTCTTGTTTCCGACTGGGAAAGAAATCATCCGCAGCTTTCTTCAGAGCAAATTACGGAATTAATGGAGTTCTACCTAATGAAAGGATTATCAAAATAGATGATCCTTTCATTCTTGTTTAAAAATGACTGATTGAAGAATTCAGTCATATAGTAATCTCAACTTTATGTACATGGAGCAACAGGTGCTTCAAGGAGGAAATTATGAATATATTTAATTCGGTTAAAGGAGAATATAGAAATATCTATAAAACCCCGAAACTGCTCATTGCAGTCATCGCTATTTTATTTATCCCATTTTTATATGGAGGAACTTTCTTATGGGCCTTTTGGAATCCTTATGGAAATGTCGATAAGCTTCCTGTGGCTATTGTTAACCTCGATAAGGGAGCGGATTATAATAACAAACAATTAACAGTTGGTAAGGATCTGGCAGAAAAATTAAAAGAAAAGAAAACTTTTGATTTTCATTTTATCTCTGAAAAAGAAGCCAATCGCGGCTTGAAGAACCAAAAGTACTATATGAAGATTGAAATTCCTGAGGATTTCTCTAAAAATGCAACAACCCTGCAGGATGATCAGCCAAAAAGCCTGAATTTAATTTATACACCAAATGAAGGTGAAAACTACCTATCTACAAAAATAGGCGATTCTGCCATTGAAAAAATTAAAAATGAAGTATCCGCTGCTGTTACGAAAACATATGCAGAAAGTATGTTTGATAATCTTAAGGATGTTGCAGGCGGTTTGGATAAAGCAAGCAAGGGTGCAGGAAAACTGAATAACGGCCTTTCAGATGCCAAAAAAGGGGCCGGTGATTTGCATAAGGGTATAGGGACAGCCAAAAACGGTGCTGATCAATTAAACAGCGGCGCGGGTTCCGTTCATTCCGGTGCTGCAGAAATCAGGAAAAATCTTGAAACATTAGCTCAAAAATCAGTCACCTTTTCAAATGGAATTCAATCTGCAGCGGAAGGATCCAATCAGCTGACTAAGGGTTTGGAGCAATTCAGCACAGGCATCGGCAAAATGAAGGAAGGCCAATCCCGCCTTCTTGAAGGTGCACAAAAATCAGAGGCAGGTACAAAAGCATTATCTAATGGCCTCGATCAATCTTTAACTGGCATTGGAACCATTCAGGAAAAGCTGCCTCAGTTCACTCAAGGTGCAAGTTCACTTGCAGATGGAGCGAGTACGCTGGCTTCGTCGCTGAATCAGCTTCAGTCTGGTGCCTCCCAGACTAAACAAGGGTCAGCTGCTGTAAACGATAACTTGGAAAAAGTTATCAGCAATGTTGACACAATGAAAAATGCAGCGGCAGATCCAGCCCAAAAAGCTTCATTGGAGAAGCTTGAGCAATCTTTAAACGATATACTTCAAGGAAACCAGGGCGTGGAAACCGGAATCGGCAAGATTTCTGATGGAGCCGGCACGATCGCTGAGAAAGGAAAAGCCTTTAATACAGGTGCAGCCAGCCTTCAAGAAGGACAGAAAGCACTGAGCAGCGGATTTGATCAGCTTGCAGGCGGTCAGGAAAAACTTTCTGAAGGAGCTAAAAATCTTGAGGCGGGCCAGGGGGAGCTTGTTGCAGGATTAACGGAGTTTGGAAATAAAATTGGAACTGCCCAATCAAGTGCCGATAAGCTATTAACTGGCAGCTCCAATCTTTCAGCTGGCCTGAATCAGCTTGCAGGGGGCTCCGTTCAATTGAAAGATGGAACATCCAAGCTATCAGAAGGATCTAAGCAGCTTGAAGCCGGCACTTCAAAGCTGTCCAGCGGTTCATCCAGCCTGGTAAACGGCATAGACAAATTATCGAATGGTTCAAGCGACCTGGAGAAGGGCGTTGGGAAACTAGAAAATGGATCTAAGAATCTTAAAGATCAGCTTAAAAATGGTGCTGAAGACGCTGGAAGCGTCAAGGCAAATAATAAAATATATGATATGTTTGCCCAGCCGGTCAAAGTGGATGAACACAAAGTGAATCCTGTCAAAAACTACGGAACAGGTTTTACTCCATACTTCTTATCATTAAGCTTGTTCGTCGGTGCACTGATGTTTTCGGTCATTTTCCCGATGAGAAAGCCGGCAGTCAGCCCTGATAGCGGCGCAAGCTGGTTCTTCGGGAAAATCGGTGTGATTTTTACTGTCGGCATATTACAGGCTCTGCTTGTTGATGCAGCATTAATTTTGATGCTTGGGTTAGAAGTAAAAAGTCTCGGATATTTTATCATGTTAAGCGTGTTTGCAAGCTGGACATTTTTGTCCATGATATTCTTCCTTGTGGCAGCCTTTGATAATCCAGGGCGTTTTATTGCTATTCTTATACTCATTCTTCAGCTGACAAGCTCAGCAGGAACTTATCCGATAGAATTAGTGCCGGGCATCCTGCAGCATGCTAATGCATTTTTGCCAATGACGTATAGTATTGCAGGCTTTAGGGCCATTGTGGCTTCAGGCGATTATGCTTTTATGTGGCATAACATCGGCTGTCTGTCCATTTTCCTTGTGGCTGCATTAGCAGCAGCTTTTGCTTATTTTCAGCTTTCTTTCAGAAAAAGCGGAAAAATCCATACCGGAAGTGAAGCTGCAGAATAATGGAATAAAAACAGTGTCCCAGAAAGAGGGCACTGTTTTTTTTATGCTGTAAAAGGACATTTTTAAAGGCATAACGGTCACTGTTTGACTTAAGTAAAGGGGAAAAAGCAGGCAGGATTAGAAAAAATCTTTTACCCAAGACAGCTCTATAGAAACACAAATATGCAAAAAAAAAATAGGGAGATATCGACAGCGATTTGCCAATCTGGACATCTATGTCCTTGGAGAAAGAATAGAAAATGAGGTTTCCTAAAGATTTATGCAGGGATTGTAATTCATCGTCGATATTTGTTTATATTCTTGCGGTACTATCTCAGTTACTATAAAGAAAGATAAACATTGCATACCTTTCACTTTGGTTGCATCAAATAAAGCTGCCAGGATATTTGTTACAATCGTTTGATATTTTTTTATGCTTGCAGCCCGATTAAAAGAGGCGGAGGGATAGAAGTTGAAAATATTCTGTATAGAAAAACCAGTTGAAAATGGCTTGAAGATAGAGGATGAAGTTTTAGTTGGCAGAGCTCATAGCGGTGATGGAGAGTCTACGGAACTGCTTATCCAGAGATACAAAAATTTTGTACGAGCGAAAGCCAGCCGCTACTTTCTGATTGGGGGAGATAAAGAGGATATCTTTCAGGAAGGCATGATCGGGCTTTATAAAGCCATTCGGGATTTTAAGGAAGAAAAGCTGACCTCCTTCAGGGCCTTTGCCGAACTTTGCATAACAAGACAAATCATAACCGCCATTAAAACAGCCACACGTCAAAAGCATACACCTCTTAACTCTTACATTTCCCTGGACAAGCCTATTTATGAAGATGAACTGGATCACACATTATTGGATGTAATATCCGGATCAAAAATAAGTGATCCTGCTGAGCTGATTGTTAATCGTGAAAAAGCAGATGATATTCAGCTTAAGATGGGCGAGCTTCTGAGTGATCTGGAAAGAAAGGCGCTGTCGCTGTATATGGACGGCCAAACCTACCAGGAAATTTCAGTGGAGCTGAATAAACATGTTAAATCTATAGATAACGCGCTTCAGCGGGTTAAAAAGAAACTAGAAAGATATTTACTGATGAGTGAGGCTATTGTTTAATCATTCACTGCTTCTTTAATAGACTGTTTTCGTAAACTTTGCTGCTATGGAACAAGGGGGTGATTTCCGCTCCAGGATGCTCGCGTTCTGCGGGGCGGGCGGTGAGCTTCACAATCAGCTTGCGGGGTCTCACCGACCGCTAATCCCACAGGAGTCTCGTCCCTTACACTCCTATCAACCTGTTTTAACAACGGAATTGCTTCGCAGAACATATTAAAAAACAGCATTCTTTAAGAAACGAGCCTTCTAATAAAAAAGATGCGCCATATTAACGAATTTCAGCGGAAAATCGATGATAGTGAATTACAGCATTTTTGAATATCGTAGAGCTGTGATATGGGTGGGCAAATACACATGTATTTGTTCTTTTTTTTGTTTGTGGATATCAGGAAGTCCTTAAAACTAGCTAATCATGTTACAGGAAGATCATATATACTGTGAAAAAAGGAAAACATTACAAGTTACCTTGCAATTAGAAGGATGGGGTTTTACAATTAAATGAGGTATAGCGTCCGGTACTTCATCGTATTTCCTAAAGAGGGAGGGTGCAGGGAATGAAAGAAATTCATGAAACACAGCCTGATGACAAACTTTATCATGGGGAGGAAAATGAGATTTATACGCCGATAGAAGATTATCAAAGAGTAACGGCTGGCGGGCCGTTTAAACGGGACAGCATGGATATCGGGTCCTTTCCAAAGGGCATCAGGATCATTGGCTATTTTTTTGTGTTTTTTATTGTCCTGACTATGGTATTTTCAATTTTTCTTACCATTTTCCTCTAGTATGGTCTCTATTGCATCCTCGCAGATTTATAAGCAGAAGAACTTGATGATCTATTTGCTTTCTAATATGGTATCTGTTATTCTATAGAAGAATTATTTTTGTTCGGTACTTTAGATAGTAAAAGTTAACTTTACGTCTCGATGTTCCAACAGAGCAAGGATAGTATTATATTGTGCCTGGCGCACGAGGAGGAAACACAAATGGAGCAAGGTAAAGTAAAATGGTTTAATGCAGAAAAAGGTTTTGGATTTATTGAACGCGAAAACGGAGACGATGTATTCGTTCATTTTTCAGCTATCCAAAGCGAAGGCTTTAAGTCTCTTGACGAAGGCCAATCAGTAACTTTTGAAGTAGAACAAGGCCAACGCGGACCTCAAGCTACTAACGTTCAAAAAGCATAATAAGACAGACCATATATAAAAAGACTCTGATTCTTCAGAGTCTTTTTTTTGCACTGTTAAGTTTCAATGCTTAATTTAGCTCCATGCTGGTTTTGGCAGAAAGCGAGAAGGGATAAACCAAACGCTCAGCAGCACATATAGGCAATATGTTTTTTTCTTAGCAAAGACTATTCGAGTCAGCAATTTCCGCCCATAAGCATGACAAGTATCATGGTTTAGACATGATACCTATGTCTGCAAAAGCCTTTTTTATTTCTTTATACTAACATTAGAGAGAATAAGGAAGGAATATGCAGATGATAAAAGAAAAGCAAAGAAACTTAAGAAAGCAAATTGCTCCATATGAAAAAGCAGATATAAAAAACAGTGTTTTGCAGATGATCAATACCTTTGTTCCATTTTTTGTTTTATGGATTTTAGCATACAAAAGCTTGAGCATATCTTTTTGGCTGACACTAATTATTTCTATTCCTGCAGCAGGATTTTTAACGCGGATCTTCATTATTTTCCATGATTGCTGCCATCAATCTTTCTTTAAAAATAAAAAATATAATAAAATTTTGGGAACCATAACCGGAGTATTGACACTTTTTCCTTATAACCAGTGGAAACACAGCCACTCTGTTCATCATGCCACGAGCAGCAACTTAGATAAACGCGGGACTGGAGACATTTGGGTTTTGACTGTTGATGAATATGCAGCTGCTCCCTTATCAAAGCGTATTGCATATAGAATTTACCGCAACCCGTTTATCATGTTTGGCATTGGCCCTGTTTATGAGTTTCTTATAAAAAACAGATTCAACAGAAAAGGCGCAAGAATGAAAGAACGAATGAATACTTATTTAACGAATGTATTAATTGCATCGGCTGTCGCATTTTTCTGCTGGGCACTCGGGTGGGAAGCGTTTCTTTTGGTGCAGGGACCGATTTTTCTGATTTCTGGTTCGATGGGAATTTGGCTGTTTTATGTTCAGCACCAATTTGAAGATTCTTACTTTGAAGAAGATGAAAATTGGGATTATGTAAAGGCTGCAGTTGAAGGAAGTTCATTTTACAGGCTCCCTAAAATCATGCAATGGCTGACAGGCAATATAGGCTATCATCATGTCCATCATTTAAGTCCAAGGGTGCCTAATTATAAACTGGAAGCAGTACATGAGAATACTCTGCCATTGCATAATGTTCCAACAATTACTTTGATGACAAGTTTAACATCTTTGCGTTTCAGGCTTTGGGATGAAAAAGATAAAAAGTTTGTAGGATACAAAGCAGCATATGAAAAAAGAAGGAACACAAAGGCTTCAAACCGCATAATCAGCAGGAAAGCTGATTTGAATTGAGTTTACAAAAGGCAGATTGGGATGGATATTCCTTTAAGGGTATTCGTTCTGATGTGCCTTGTTGTGGTAATATAAACATACCCGGAAACTTTGAGATTATAAGAATAGGCTTTTTTCTTAAAAATTGTTGTTTTATAAATCTGTGAGGCGATCCTATTTTTAAGACGGGCTGATTGGATTGTAAGGTCGGTACTCCTGCTTAGATGATTGGGCCAAGAGACCCCGCATGCGCAGCCGGGAGGTTCACCGCCCGCCCAGAGGAAATCAGCCACCTTGTTCCATAACAACATAGTTTAAGAAAACAGCCTAAGCAAATGAGGGTTATACGATGAAAATTAGAGAAGCAATTACACAAAAAAACTCAGGGGTCTCACCATACATATGGTGCGTATTAAGCATATTGCCCTTTTATTTCATTTTCCCCGCTTCATCCATTCACCAGATTATCCTGGGCATTTCCCTTACTTTACTATTTTTTATTTCATATCGTATTGCGTTTCTTTCAAAAGGGTGGCAGGTTTATTTTTGGCTCACCATTTTGATAGGCATTTCCCTCGCCTTGACAATCATATTTAATTATGTGTATTTTGCGTTCTTCCTGGCGCATTTTATAGGAAACATTAAAAAACGGCCTGCGTTTATCACCTGGTATTTCTTACATCTGGTCACTACATCCGTTTCTATCAACTATAATATGATCCTTCAGGATAAGCTATTTTTAATGCAGCTGCCATTTATCATCATTACCTGGATCAGTGTAATTCTCATTCCTTTGACGATATACAACAAAAAAGAACGCGGTGAGCTTGAAGAAAAACTGGTAGATGCCCAAAAACGCATTTCGGAACTGGTTATCCTCGAAGAGAGGCAGAGAATTGCAAGGGACCTACATGACACATTGGGGCAAAAGCTTTCTTTGATCGGTTTAAAAAGTGATCTTGCAAGAAAATTAATTCATAAAGATCCTGAGCAAGTGAAAAATGAACTGAAGGATGTGCAGCAGACAGCAAGAACCGCTTTAAATGAAGTAAGAAAATTGGTATCGCATATGCGGGGCATTAAATTAAAGGAAGAAATTATCCGCGTGAATCAAATCCTGGATGCTGCCCAGATCGACTTTCAATATAAACAGGATGCTGAACTGTCAAATGTCCCTCCGCTAATTGAAAACATTGTCAGTATGTGTCTGAAGGAAGCCGTCACAAACGTGGTTAAACACAGTGGTGCAACGGAATGCAGCGTCCATGCAGTGCAAAAAGGGAATGAAGTTTGTGTGACTGTGCATGATAACGGAACTTCTGTTATAACTGAGACGGATTTTATCAAAGGCCACGGCCTGCTTGGCATGAAAGAAAGACTGGAGTTTGTCAATGGAACACTGCAGATCTTATCTGGAAATGGGACTTCATTAATCATAAAAGTGCCTATTGTCAAAACTGCGGAAAAGGAGAGACCTTAATGATACGGATTGTACTTGCTGAAGATCAGCGAATGATGCTGGGTGCACTCGGCTTGCTGCTTGACCTTGAAGAAGATATGGAAGTCGTCGGAAAAGCATCAAATGGAAAAGAAGCCATATGTCTGGCAGCCGCCCAAAAACCTGATGTATGTATAATGGATATTGAGATGCCGGAGAAAAGCGGGCTGGAAGCTGCAGAGGAACTTAAGGGCAGCGGGATTAAAGTCATTATATTAACCACCTTCGCCCGCTCTGGTTATTTTCAGCGCGCTTTAAAGGCAGGTGTCAGCGGATATCTGCTAAAAGACAGCCCAAGCGAGGAGCTCGCCGTATCCATCCGCCGAATCATGGAGGGCAGAAGAATTTATGCTCCGGAGCTAGTGGATGATGTATACGGGGAGGAAAATCCGCTTACTGAACGGGAGAAAGAAGTTTTAGGGCTTGTTGCTGACGGAAAAAATACCAAGGAGATTGCCGATCAGCTTTCGATAAAAGCAGGCACGGTCCGCAATTACATTTCGGCTATCCTTGAAAAGCTTGAAGTTACAAACAGAATAGAAGCCATAACCCGCTTTAAGGAAAAAGGATGGTTTAAGTAATGGCATTCCTGTTATGGTAACCGAAAAATGTATACAGACACTTTGGAAAAAACAAAAAGAGTGAATAAATCACTCTTTTGTATTCCAGATATATAAATCCTCTATGCTGCAGTTTAACTCTTTAGAAATCGTCATTGCGTTGTTAACGGACATAATTTGTTTGCTTTGATATTCTGTAAGCTGGGCTTTGGAAATACCAGTTTTAGCAGACAGCTCATCAAGTGCAGTGTTGTTTTTAATCAAAAGTTCTTTAAGCTTGCTTTTTTTCGCTTTATAAATTGTCAAAAATCACACCTCACTTTCATCAATGATAGCACGATGCCGGGGAAAAAGAAAGTTCCGCTGGAAAACACCCCTTTGATCATGAGTTCTAACCCGGAACAATTGGGAAACAGCATTCATAAAAAGATATGCAAAGCTGAATGCATATAGAACTGCAATAATAATTTTTATTTTTAGGGCTTCCATCGCTTGGTCTTCATTGACAATTTCTTATGCATTGAATATACTGTACTAGTGTAGGTTTTACAAATATTTTCCTGAAAAGGGGTTTATTTTATGTTGGGTGCTGTTCTTAACTAATCCGTAATTTCATACGGTCATTCCCGTGAAGCCGCGATTTTTTAGAAATTGGAAGGCTTGTTTAGGTATGCGGGGGATGAATGAAGGTTAAGAACATTATCATGGCATAAGGTAGATGGAATTCTGCTGCTGTGTGTTTTCACGCAGTTTTTTTGTTGAGCAGAATCCAATAAAAGTGCAGGAAGAAACGATCCTGGCTGCTGCCCGACCGCAATGAACAATTGTTCATTGCGGTTTTTTGCGGTCAAAAAAATTAGGAGGAAGCAGAATTGAACGAACAAACATTGAAAATTTTAGGTTATGACAGTATTAAAGGCATAATTTCAGAATACGCTCTTACTGACTCAGGAAAGCAAAAAATTCTCGCGACAGAGCCAATAAGTGAGGTAAAAAGAATACGGGCACTGCTTGGAGAACTTGATGAGGCAACTGTAATCATTAATAAAAGTGCGAGTGTTCCTTTATCAGGATTGGATGGTATGGAACAAATTTTAAAGCTGCTCAAGGGCGGAAATATTCTTCGTCCTGAACAATTTGCTAAACTGCTGTTATTTCTGGAAAGCTGCAGTAAAATGAAGGCCTTTATGAGAGATAAGGAGTATATGGCACCGATTGTTTCTTCTTATGTGTATTCGTTAGAGGACCTTAGTGATTTAGCTGGAGAAATATACCGCTTCATCCGGAATGGGATGGTCGCTGACACGGCATCTAAAGAGCTAGGCAGGGTAAGGAAACAAATCACGATTAGCAAAGAGCGGTTAAAAGAAAAACTTCAGAACATGCTGAAGTCCTCGAAATATAAGAACATGCTTCAAGACTATACTGTGAGCGAACGGAATGGGCGCTATGTTCTTTCTGTCAAAAAGGAATATAAAGGGAAAATTCGAGGAGCTATACTTGATATTTCGGCCTCTGGCTCTACTTTATTTATTGAACCTGAAGAAGCTGCTGCGCTTCAGGATGCCATTACGCTCCTTAGGGTGCAGGAGGGAGTGGAGGAAGAAAAAGTTCTTGCGATGCTTACAGAAACTGTATTGGGAAATGAAGCTAAAATCATTCTTGCCACAGAAATCATGATCCACTATGATGTGCTATTTGCCAAGGCTAAATACAGTGTTTCGATAAATGGAAGAAGCGCCGAAATCAATCATTCACACCGCATCAAACTCGTTGAAGCAAGACATCCTCTATTAGGGGATAAAGCTGTTCCGCTAAATCTGGAAATGGGAGGCGGCAAACATGCCCTTGTGATTACTGGACCAAATACAGGAGGAAAAACTGTATCCATTAAAACAGTAGGTCTTTTAACAGCCATGGCTCAATCAGGTTTTCATATTTCTGTAAGAGAAGGCAGTATCATTGCAGTTTATGATAAAATTCTGGCAGATATAGGTGACGGCCAAAGCCTTGAACAAAATTTAAGTACCTTTAGCTCGCATATTGTAAATATTATTTCTATTCTTGAAGAAACGAATGACAGCACACTGGTCCTTCTGGATGAATTGGGCTCGGGGACGGATCCTGCAGAAGGAATGGGGCTCGCTGCTGTGATACTGGAACAGCTTTATAAAAAAGGAGCATCCCTTCTTGCCACTACCCATTATAATGAAATCAAACAATTCGCAGAAGAGCATGAAGGGTTTATCAATGGATCGATGGAATTCGACCTTAAGTCGCTGAAGCCAACTTATAAACTGCTGATCGGAAAAGGAGGAGAAAGCCAGGCTTTTGCCATCGCTTTAAAGCTGGGCATGCATCCTGAGCTTATATCCAAAGCACATCGTATCACATATCAAGAAGACAAAGATTATAAAGGACTATCAGATTCCCCAGCGCGTTCTTTAGACAAACAGCTTGCTGGAAGGCATGCAGACCGCTTAAAAAAAGGAAAAGAACCGAGGATAACAGAGTCAATACAGTTCGAAATGGGGGATAATGTAAAAATTTCACCTCAGGGGGAGATTGGGATTGTGGAGAAAGGACCGGATATCAGAGGCAATTTTTCAGTGTTGGTTAAAGGTGAAAAACATAGCATCAATCATAAGCGCCTGAAGCTTTATATTCCAGCTCAAGAGCTATATCCGGAAAATTATGATTTCTCTATTGTATTTGACAGCAAGGAAAATAGGAAAATGTCCAAGTTAATGGAAAAAAGCCATATGGAAGGTGCATCTATAGAATTAGAAGACTGATTAAAAGCCCTGAAGCAACATAAAGCCGGGATTGAAAAGCAGGCATGGAGGGAAAAAAAACGGCCGTCCGCTGAATGTCCCGATTAGCAGATAATAGTAAGGCGTCAGATGCTCTGTAATCTGGCGCTTTTTATAACGGCCCGTAAAGCCCATAAATTTCTGCACTATGCTGATTGAATTGTGCCGGCATGACTGTTTGCTGCATCTCTGGCGGACACCAGGGGCAGTTTTGCGGCTGGAGATGCAAGTTTTCATTTAAAAATGTGAGCAAAATTTTTGAAGAGGAGGAGAATTTGCTATAGGGTTATAAAAAGAATGTCATGGGTAAATAACCATTACATTATTATAATGATTAAAAGCAGAAGCAAAATAGTTGAAAGTCAAAAAAGGTCAGAGTATAATAAATGTACAAGGTCAAAGAAAGTCAAAGTCAAAGTCAAAAATGAACCTTGCTGAATGATAAAGGATTATATCAAATTTTAAAAGAACCTTAAGGAGGAGTACTTTATGTTTTGTGAAAAATGCCATCAAAATCAAGCAAGCATTGCAGTTAAAATGACTTATAACGGCCAGGCGCATGAATTAAACTTGTGCTCCGTTTGCTATAAAGAAGAACGAAATAAATTGGGTGCAGCCATGAATGGAATGAACCCTCATATGGGCCAATTTCCTTTTGGCAGCTTTTTCCCTAATAATAATGGAGAAAGTCCTTTTAACCCCAATAGCACGGATAAACGCCAAGAACAAAGGCAAACTGATCAGCAGGGCGGCGGCCTCCTGGATCAATTTGGCCGCAACCTCACTTCAGCTGCAAAAGCGGGATTGATTGATCCTGTTATCGGCCGCGATAAAGAAGTAAGCAGAGTAATTGAAATAATAAATAGAAGAAATAAAAATAACCCAGTGCTGATTGGTGAACCAGGTGTAGGTAAAACCGCAATAGCAGAAGGACTTGCGCTTAAAATTGCTGAAGGTAAGGTGCCAGTTAAGCTGCGCTCAAAATTGGTTTATATGCTTGATGTAGCTTCGCTGGTCAGCAACACAGGAATCCGCGGACAATTTGAGGAGCGGATGAAACAGCTGATCGCTGAGCTTCAGGAGCGCAAAAATGTAATTTTGTTCATCGATGAAATACATCAGCTTGTCGGTGCAGGATCTGCTGAAGGCTCCATGGATGCGGGAAATATCCTAAAGCCTGCTCTTGCCCGTGGAGAATTGCAGCTTGTCGGTGCCACAACTCTTGCAGAATACAGAAAGATTGAAAAAGATGGAGCACTGGAACGGAGATTCCAGCCAGTGCATGTGGATGAGCCCTCAACTAAAGAAGCGCTAATGATTCTGCAGGGTTTAAAAGAGCATTATGAAAAATTTCATGAAGTTTCATATAGCCCAGAAGCCCTTGAAGCAGCTGTAGAGCTTTCACACCGCTATATCCAGGATCGGTTCCTTCCAGATAAAGCGATCGACTTGATTGATGAAGCAGGTTCTAAACTTAACCTGACCATCGAAAGCGGGCAGGAGGAAAATGTAAAAGAGCGGCTTTCTGAAATTTACAAAGAAAAAGAGCAGGCGCTTAAAGAGGAGGCCTACGAAAGGGCAGCTGCACTGCGTTCTGAAGAAGTGAAACTCGAACAGCTTCTTGAAAATGGAGCAAATGCAGAGCGTCCGATGGTAACGGTGGAAGATATCCAGAAAATCATCGAGCAAAAAACAGGAATTCCTGTCGGAAAACTACAGGAAGATGAACAGGAAAGAATGATTCATCTTCAAGAAGAGCTTGGCAAGAAAGTTATCGGACAGAAAGAAGCAGTTAAAAAGGTAGCTAAAGCCATTCGCAGAAGCAGGGCCGGATTGAAATCAAAAAGCCGTCCAATTGGTTCCTTCCTGTTTGTAGGCCCAACAGGTGTAGGTAAAACCGAATTATCTAAAACTCTTGCCGCGGAATTATTTGGCGATAAAGAATCAATGATCCGCTTGGATATGAGTGAGTACATGGAAAAACACAGTGTATCAAAATTGATCGGCTCACCTCCTGGGTATGTCGGCCATGAGGAAGCTGGACAGTTAACAGAAAAGGTGCGCCGCAGACCTTACAGCATTCTCTTGCTGGATGAAATTGAGAAGGCCCATCCTGATGTTATGCATATGTTCCTGCAAATCCTTGAGGATGGCCGCTTGACTGACGCCCAAGGTCGGACTGTTAATTTCAAAGATACTGTGATTATCATGACTAGCAATGCAGGTGCAGCAGAGAAGCCGAAGGTCATGGGATTTGGCGCAAGCTCTGCCGTTGAAGAAGCAACCATCCTTCAATCTTTGGGCAATTTCTTTAAGCCGGAATTCCTGAACAGATTCGATAGCATCATTGAATTTTCATCATTGGAAAAAGAAGACTTGCTGCAGATTGTAGATTTAATGCTTGCTGATCTTTACGAAACAATCCGTGTTCAGGGATTGTCCCTGGAAGTTACAAAAGAAGCTAAGGATAAACTTGCTGACCTTGGCTACCATCCTGCTTTTGGGGCAAGGCCGCTTCGAAGGGTCATTCAGGAGCAGCTTGAGGATGCTATAGCAGACTTTATCTTTGAAAAGCCTGAAGTGAAAAACTTTAAAGCAGTCGAAGAAAATGGAGAAATAAAAATAACGGCAGCTCATTAAAAAAACCTTCTGGACGTCAGTTCAGAAGGTTTTTTTTTAATGGGCGGACAAGTAAATCATGTAAAACTCAGTTGTACTCCTATGATATTGAATATTCTATTGTTTTATGGAATTATCCCTATTCACTTATAAAGTATTCTGAGTTCAGCTTTTTCCTCCATTATTTCATAAGAGAACAAAAACATCATGGTGAATCGGCGCATCTAAAGGACCTTTCAGCGGCCAGGAAAGGTTTTTTTGCTCCTCGTTTTTCCAGCTCGCCGAATAGGTTTTTATAGTTTGTAAAGGATAGTTCACCTTGCAGATATTTTTCCTGTATATAATCTAAAAGCTCATTGGCATGTTGAGGTTTTCGGTTTTTATAAGAGATAAAATGCTGAATCAAAATTTCTAAAACCATGATCGCCCTCCGTTTGGTTTTTTCCAGTAAATAACTCCTTGAGAAATATAACATGATTAACGTCTAGAATTGTTTTTTTTGAAAATTTTAACTTCAGACAAATTCTTACAGTCTTTTTATAATATTTGTCAGATAAACTTCACAGCCGAAACGGCATGAAAGAATGAAAAATTGGCCAATCATTAAAAATGAGCTAAATGACACGTTAGTTTGTCCAGACACATTTGCCATGCTTGTCATAACCTATAAAGAATTTCACTTTGGCAGACAAGCACATATAGGGAGGCAAAAGGATGGCAAGGGATTTTTATCAAAATTACCGTAAATTAGTAAAAGGCCCGCAGAGTACAAAAAAGGCTGAGATGATTAAAGACAAGTATGTACTAAGGGAGCTGCAGCAGGCAGAACTTAAGGCAAGCTGGTTGGCAGAACAGGAAAAGCTATTCCGGAATTTACAGAAAGAATTAAAGGAATTTCCTAAAACCCTTCAAACGGAAGTGTGGACCGCTGAAACACATCACCACAAGCCAGAAGCTATACACATGCAGGAGAGAGTGCCGCCGAAACCTGCTGAGTTTGTTGTACACGCGCAGGAGATAATTGAGCCAAAAGCTGCTGAGATTGTACACGTGCAGGAGAATGTTGAGCCAAAAGCTGCTGAGACTGTCCGCGTGCAGGAGCAAATGGAACCTAAGCTTGAGTCTGTACAGGAAGAATTAATAGTTATGCCTGTGGAGCAAACGGCATATGTAGAAAAACAAGAAGAAAGGCAGGAAGCTGTTCCGGCTAACCATGCTAGCGGAAATAAAAATATTAAGGTGAGCGTTGTTATACCTTCGTATAATAAGTATGAGTATGTGAGTTTGTCTCTTCACTGCTTAACAAGGCAAACCTTTGACCCGGCACAATTTGAAGTCATATTAATCGACGATTGTTCAACAGATGAAACACCGCGCCTTAAGAATGAATTTGTTTCTGATTTTACGTTTAAATATATCCGGCCACATACGAATTTGGGCCGTTCACGAGCCCGGAATCTGGGAATTGAAAACAGTGAAGGTGAAGTCGTGATTTTTATGGATGCAGAAATGCTGACAGAAAGAAACTTCATTGAAGAACATTATAAACACCATATTCATGAAAGCAATGTAGTCGTTACAGGTGCTATGCATTACCGTGGTGTCTACACGTTTTTGACTCCTCTATTTAACGAAAGCCAGTGGTCGCATATTGATGGATTCCTGCCTAGGAGTGCCTACTTTGCAGGCCGCTATTACGATTACAAGGCAACATACCGGAATGAATTAACCTATTTTCCGCTGGCAGGCAAAGAGGATATCAACGAGGGAAGAATTCATGATATATCTTTTCCCAATTGGTATTTAACAAGTATTTTAAATAGCGGTCTTTCACATTTTGGTGAAAACCTTAACGGTTTCGCCCTGCCATATATAGCCTTTTTAACAGGTGATGTTAGTGTGAAAAAAGCGATGTTAAACCAGACAGGCTATTTTGATGAATCATTTCAAGGGTATGGTGCAGAAGATTGGGAGCTGGGATACAGACTGTTTAAAAATGGAGCAAAATTCCGGGTAGATCCCGCTGCATTTTGTTATCACCAGGAGCATCCAACCTCTTCAGGAAACTTCAGGGAGGCAATGGGCAATTTATATAAATTCATGAATAAGTCACCTGAAATTGAAGTACTGGCACTAGCCCTAGAGCAGCGGCCGGGACTGAATTTTCTTGAAATCCACTATGTTGTAACACAATATAAGGAGATGGAAGCAAAGTTCCCTAATCAATATGCTGCCTTTAAGTCTGCTTTTATTTCAATGATGTTTAAGGTTGTAGAGCTTCTGAGGGATGGCCAGACAGTGACGCGGCTTGTTAGAGATATAGATTTTCAGGAAAATGAAATACTCGATCAGCTGAGTGTAATCAGGGATCATAGATGGCACATGCTTGCAGATGCCTTTGAAAGGCTTGCAAAACTGTAAAATGGAAAAGGAACTCCTGAAGAAATCGGGAGTTCCAATTAGAAATCTTATTTTGCAATACTGGCGCCAAGGGAAAACAAATTTTAAGTATTTTTCAGAATTTATAAAAAACAATTTACATAGTACATAAGTAATAGGTATAATAGGTTATATTATATGGGAAATTAAGGTAAAACATAGCGGCTTGTCATGCAGATTTCCTGATAAATGAGTTTTGAGAAAAGGGGACAAAGCTATGCTGTTATTGCCTAACTATGTAATTAATGAAGATACCATTTTAATTGCCTCACATTTTGACTCTTTAAGCAATTGGCATTCTAAAGTTATGGAAGGGAAACATATCTTTTATGTGGCTATGCCGCCATACCGAATTGTTGAGGAAAGCATTATTTATTACGGAAGCAGTATGTCTGGGGCCATTAAAAGTTCGCATTCCATCTTGGGAAACATTAAAATGAGTCCGATTCCGATTAATTTGAAACAGGATATCTATTGGTTTCCTTCTGTGTCAATGAAAAGAGATGATTGTGTATGGCTTGCACACCACCATATAGACGAAGTGAATAAGCTTTCTCCTAAGCGGACACTCATTTTGCTGAAATATGGACACAGTGTCATTCTGGATGTGAAGGAACAGACCATTAAAGAAAGGGTATCCCGCACAGCCCACCTTCAATATTATTTAAATAAACGAAGCAGGGAAAAGTTCAGCTTTCTGTTCGAGCCTCAGCAGGGTTTTCACTTTGTTAAAGAAGCAGGAGAAGTCAATTACACGGTTAAGAAAAAATAGGTCCTATTAGACGGTAATATCATTTTTAAAACTAATAACACTGCTGCGTTTTATAAGTTATTTTCTAATTGATTGATATTTTTTAATGGATTCTGTAAGGCAGTCGATTAGGTGAATCGGATTGATCGGATCCTGCTGTGCGGGATTTGCGGGACAGCTAGACCCCGCAGGCAGAGCGCAAAAATCAGCCACACTGTTATAGCAGCACTGTAAACGGAAATAGCCTTATGATAAAATAGATTCAGTATTTTTATCAATTCAGATAGAGTAAGGAAGGAAATCCATTTGAATAAAAAAAGGTTTTTGGGCTTTGTTGCAGGCTATTTAACCATGAATCTGTTTTTTCACAGTATTCATGCACATGCAATGGGTATTAAGCTGGAATCCATGGGGGGAAGGTTAGGTGCTGTGGGTACAGGTATCGTGATCCTGATTTTATTGGCAATATTCATAAAGAGGGTATTTTCCCGTTCCTTTTTTCACGGCTTCCTTGTATCCGCTGGTCTTTTTCTCAGCTTCGATATTGTGGTGTTTCATTGGCTTTTCGGGCTGCACCAAATCACTAATGGACCGGAAGCTAATTGGCTTGAGCCGATATTTGTGGTTTGCGGCACAATAACTATGTTCTTTGGAATCAGGAAAGAATGGAAAATTGAAACAGGAAGGGATAATATCATTTCACAATAAAAGAAATCCAGCTTCTTTCAGCTGGATTTTTTTTATTGGCTGTTTGATAGTACTGTGATTTGGGCAAGGCCCGATCAGCATAGAGCTTATAAAATTATTTTAGCTGGTCATTCAAAACACTTTCCTCAAGTACTGAAAACTTATCTCCATACACTCTGGTAATGTGATTTTCACCCCATAAGCAAAGAGAGTCTAAAATTTCCTTTAGGCTCCATCCGTATTCACTCAGCTCATATTCCACTTTAGGGGGTATCTGCTGGTAAATGATACGGTTGATCACTCCATCATCCTCTAATTCACGAAGCTGCTGCGTCAGCATTTTTTGGGTGATATTCGGCATCAGGCGCTTAAGTTCGCTTGTCCGTTTTTTCCCATGAGTCAGATGGCAAAGAATGACACATTTCCATTTCCCGCCGATTACTTCAAGAGTGGCTTCAACGGATATATTATATTTCTTAGCTTGCATGTTTATTCCTCCTAAAAAGACAGGTACTAAAAAGTGCCTATATCACTTAAAAGTGCGTACTTTTAATAATGGTTGATATAGAGCATAATAACATTTGCCGGTTAAAAGGTCCATATGAACGTTCCTTTTAGCTTGCAGCAATGTTTCATACACTATAACAATTTTTTTAGGGGGATATAAATGATTAACGATAAAAAAAGAAGCACCTTGGCATTATTGGCACTCGCAGTAAGCGCCTTTGCCATTGGGACTACGGAATTTATTTCTGTTGGCCTTCTGCCGCTTATATCAAATGATATGCACATTTCCGTAACGACTGCGGGTCTTACGGTTTCCTTATATGCACTTGGGGTTACTTTTGGAGCACCGGTTTTGACTTCATTGACCTCAAATATGCCAAGAAAGACATTATTGCTGCTGATCATGATTGTATTCATTATTGGCAATAGCATTGCAGCCAGTGCTTCGACAATTGGAATTTTGTTAACTGCCAGGGTCGTTGCGGCCTTTTCACATGGTGTATTCATGTCCATAGGTTCCACAATCGCGGCTGATTTAGTTCCAGAAAATAAAAGAGCCAGTGCCATTTCCATCATGTTTACCGGTTTGACCGTAGCTACTGTGACGGGTGTTCCGCTCGGCACTTTCATCGGACAGCAATTTGGCTGGAGATATTCATTCATAATCATTGTGGTAATTGGAGTCATTGCCCTGATAGCAAACAGCATTTTAGTTCCATCTGACTTAAAGAAAGGGGCTAAGTCCACTTTCCGTGATCAGTTCAAACTGGTGACAAATGGACGATTGCTTCTATTGTTTATCATTACAGCCCTTGGATATGGAGGAACATTTGTAGTGTTCACTTATCTGTCTCCTTTGCTGCAAAATATTACAGGATTCAAACAAGGAACGGTTGCAGGAATTCTTCTTGTTTACGGAATTGCCATCGCAATTGGAAACATGGTTGGAGGCAAACTTTCAAACCATAAACCAATCAAAGCTTTATTTTATATGTTTTTAATCCAGGCAGTCGTGTTATTCATTTTAACCTTCACTGCGCCATTTAAGATTGCTGGACTTATTACCATCATTGTTATGGGTTTATTTGCCTTCATGAATGTCCCGGGCCTTCAGGTCTATGCAGTTATGCTGGCAGAGCGCTTCGTGCCGGGGGCTGTGGATGTTGCCTCAGCAATAAACATCGCTGCCTTTAATGCAGGCATCGCCATCGGCTCATATCTTGGAGGAATCATTACTGATTCAATAGGATTGATTCACACTAGCTGGATTGGCGGCTTAATGGTGGTTGCAGCTGTAATTTTAACAGGCTGGAGCAGGGCTCTTGAAAGCAAGGACAGCAAAAAAGCAGCTTATGCAAATGAAAAATATATGGAAAAAGCTGAGTAATCTTCTTCCTTAGTTTCTTTTGCTTTGTGAAAGTACATTTGTTGATTTCTCCACTCTGTTGATGGGATGCAAGACGCTTGACTCCTGCAGAAGATCTCCCTCACGCAGGTATTTACTTTATGGTTTTCACACACGCTTCATTTACTTTACGCGAAAATCAGCATGCAGCAAAACTGAAGTACGGTAAAAAAGTACGGTAAAAAATGCCTCGGAGTTCTTGAGGGAAATTGTGGAAAATGATATCATGATGATATCATATAAACGATTTGGGGGAATCAAGATGAAAGAAAAAGAAGTATTTAAAATGAGCGGTTATGCGGGACTCGTTTTGCTTGTTATTCTCGGTACATGCGCATTCATATGTTTGGCTTTTTCAGATGAAACTCCAGCACTAGTTTTACCTGCTATAATACTTGGGATCCTTACCGTACTGGTTCTTTCCGGATTCACCGTTATCCAGCCTAATCAGTCTAAGGTCTTTACACTTTTTGGGAATTATCTTGGAGTGATAAAAAAAGAAGGCTTATGGCTGACCATCCCTTTGACAATACGGAAAAACGTTTCTTTGAGAGTGCTGAATTTTAACAGTGATAAACTGAAAGTGAACGATTTGGAAGGAAATCCGATTGAAATTGCTGCTGTAATTGTTTATAAGGTATTTGATTCTGCCAAAGCAGTTTTTGATGTGGAAAACTATAGGGATTTTGTCCATACTCAAAGTGAAACCGGACTCCGCCATATTGCAAGCCAATATCCATATGATAATGTCAATAATGATTTTGAACTATCTCTTAGACAGCACTCTGATGAGGTAGCCGAAAACCTGACACGTGATCTCCAGGCAAGACTAAAGGTTGCAGGTGTAGAGGTGATTGAAGCAAGGATTATGCACTTGGCGTATTCAAGTGAAATTGCAGCCTCCATGCTTCAGAGACAGCAGGCCAAAGCAGTGCTTGCTGCAAGAAAGGTTATCGTTGACGGGGCAGTATCGATGGTGAAGTCGGCCATCGTCCAGCTGAGCAAAGAGGGGATTGTGGAGCTTGATGAAGAAAAGAAAGCTCAGATGGTTAATAATTTAATGGTTGCCCTGGTTTCAGAAAAAGGGAATCAGCCAATAATTAATACGGGTTCCATTTATTAAGGTTGTGATTTAAAAGGTGACAGAAAAAAAGAAATTTCTTCTCAGAATAGATCAGAAAACCTATGACGCCATTGAACGCTGGGCCACGGATGAATTAAGGAGCGTTAATTCGCAGATGGAGCTTATTTTAAAAAAAGCACTGAAAGAGGCAAAACGGAATAAGTCGGAATAATGGAATTAGTGAAAGGCCGTATACATGCGGCCTTTCTTCATGTATAAATAAAGTTTAAAAGGGCATGGTAAAAGAAAAAACGGTATATATTTATTTACAAACCTCATTGTTTTATATTACACTATGAAAGTCAAATCGTAATTGTTACGATTTCTTAAGGGAGGAAATACAATGATTAAAAAAATGCTGCCTGTTGTTTTGGCTGCTGTCCTGTTCGCTCTTTCGGGCTGCCAATCCAGCAGTAATGAAAACGGAAGAGAAGGCAACGGAAAATTAAAGATCGTTACAACTTTTTATCCTATGTACGATTTTGCCAAAAATATTGCAGGTAATAATGCTTCAGTAAAAATCCTGATTCCTGCAGGGGTGGAGCCGCATGATTGGGAGCCATCGACAAAGGATTTAATCGATATACAAAACGCTGATGTTTTTATATATAACGGAGCATCTATGGAAAATTGGGTGAATAAGGTCCTGCAATCCATTAATCAAAAAAACCTTACTGTCATCGAAGCAAGCAAGGGACTTCCGCTTGCTGATGGAAAAGGAGAAGGAGACAGCAATGTCCAGTCGCTTGATCCTCATGTTTGGCTCGATCCTGCTCTGGCAAAAAAAGAAGCAGAAAATATTTATAGAGGGCTAGTAAAAAAAGATCCGGCCCATAAAAAAGATTATGAGAAAAATTATCTGGCCTTCAGCAAAAAACTGAATGTACTCGATGCAAATTTTAAAAAGACTGCAAAACATGCAAAAAGAAAAGAATTTGTTACCCAGCATACAGCGTTTTCGTATTTAGCTAAACAATATGGCCTAAAGCAAATTGCGGTGGCAGGACTGTCGCCAGATCAGGAGCCATCCTTGAAGGGCCTTGAGGAAATTGCCAATGAAGTTCAAAAACGCCATATAAAAACCGTGTTTTTTGAGACGCTCACAAGTCCGAAGGTCGCACACACACTTGCCAAGGAAGTGCATGCTAAAACAGATGTGCTGAATCCCTTGGAAGGTTTAACAGATAAAGAGCAAAAACAAGGTCTGGATTATATTGCCGTCATGGAAAAAAACAGAAAAGCATTAGAGCATGCCTTAAATGAATGAAATGTGAGCGGAAACCATTAGGCTTCCGCTCACATTTTTATATACAAACAAGAATTTGTCTTTCAAACAGCCCTTTTTTGGCAACACAGCGGTCTGAAATTATAAAGCCTGCTTCATCTGCCATATCGTCAATATTATCAATGGTGATAATTACAGCTTTAGCGGCTATTCTTCGTGCATGCTTCAAGATGGATAATTGAGATTCTGGTGTTGCATGTGTATAGAGATTGTACGGCATATCAATAATAGCAGCATCGAAATACTCATTTATTTCTGAGATAGGACCTGTTGTCACGTCACCGGTTAATCCAAAATAAGCAATGTTTTCCCGTGAGCCATTTGTGACTAATGGATTGATATCCCGTCCAATAATATCGATGCCCATGGACAGTGCCTCTACTAAAACAGTTCCGATTCCGCAGCATGGATCAATCGCCTTTTTGCCTGCCGGATGAGGCACGGCAATGTTGGCGGCTGCCCTGGCTACACGGGTGCTTAGCGCTGTAGAATATTCTCTTGGCTTTTTTAAATGGCGCAGCCAAACCGCTTCACTTTTCGTATATTTACCAAGGTACCAGCGGTCTTCAAATACCCCGACACCAAAAATTTGCCTGGGCTTTCTGAGATCTGCTTTTCCGTTGATCCGCCAGCCGACATCTCGTTCAATTTTCAAACGTTCCTGGTATTCTATTTTTTCTTCTTTATCAAGATCATTGATTTTGATAAAAACCACCCTGAAGGTTTCGTCATGCATATGTATGTTTTCTGCATGCAAGAGAATGTCTGACAGTGTTTCTCCTTCAAAAAGTATGTCAATTCTTTCTTTGATAAAAGGGCTCCTGCTCGGATCAATTTTAACATTGCTTTTAATAACATTTTTTTGACTATCATGTCCGAAAAAAGAACGCATTTCTAAGTGGCATAGAGACCTTTCTTCTGCATTGCAGACATAGGTATATATGTAATTATGGCTGTTTTCTAGTTTATCCAAAATATATTTCATCCTTTTTACATGTTTTCTTTAACATTACTTCTGATTTCTTTTAGCTGAATTACTAGTACTATACGTTATTACAGTATAGCAGACAATACTGGCTTACATGCAAAGTTTGCAGGAATGAGCAGGTATCGCAGCGAAAATACAGTACTTTATATACATAGAGCGGCCATAATTACCCGAAATAACAGCAGAAGCAGGAGAAGAAACAGGGCCATAGGAGAATTAAGACATAAAAAATGCCGTAATGTTCCAGAAGTATGGAACATGTACGGCTTTTTTCCAGGTTATTTTTTTGAACTGCTGTTTCCGTCAATCGGTATGGAAATAAGCTGATTGGAGCCCATGGCATTCGGCATTTTCCCATCCCATTTTTCAATCCAGCTATTTTGAATAACTTCCTTGCTGATTGACTTTTTAATTGTTTCATTATATTCAGCAATTGCTTTCGCCTGTATTTGTTTTTTCTGTGCTTCAGCTTTGGCAATCTTAAGCTCAATCTGCTTTCTTTCTAATTCCTGTGCAGCTTCCACCCGTTTATCAATGGCTGCCTGTGTTGATTTATCAGGTTTTGGAACACCAAGTGTTAGATTGTCTACAGAAAAACCGAGCCGCCCAATATCTTCTGAAAATATTTTCTGGACGTTTACGGCTGCTTCAGACGACTTCTCTCCGTATGTATCGATGACAGAATACTTTGCGATTGCTTTCCGTCCTGCATCCCATAGTCTTGTTCTTAAATAAGATTGTTCTATTTGCTCCACATCTATCGGTCCGAATTTGTTGAAAACGCCTACCACCTTGTCTGGCTGGATATTGTAATTATATGCAAAATCAATGGTGACATTTTTTCCGTCGGATGTAGCGACCTGAATATCCCTGTAATTTACTGTCTGCATTCTGACAGGATAAACAGTAACCTTGTCGAACAGCCCTACTAAGTGCCAGCCTTGCCCAAGCGTTTTATTTTGTACACCGCCATTAGGGCTGTATACAACACCTACATATCCATTTGGTATTTTTTGAATAAATAGTGCGGTAACTCCAAGCGCAAGGACTAATGCCACAGCAACAATGATTCCGCCAAGTGTTTTGCGGTTTAATCCTTTTTTATTTTTCGTTTCCATTTTTGTCCTCCTCTAATTTTTTTTTCATCTTCTTTGCTGTATCCCCGACTTTTGTGAAAGCAGGAGAAATGATCAGCCAAACTCCCAAACATATCAGCAAAACAACAATTATTGAGCCAATCAGCACCTTCAATAAAATCGCCCCCTTCTATTATTCTTGCATTAATTGGAAAAAAAGTCATTAGCATAAAAAATTGTTAATAAAAGGTCAGAAATCATTCAGGATAATTATGGCTAGATTAAGAGATATGCAGAGAACATGTATTTATGTGAGAAAATCACAGAATTACAATGGCATGGTTATTTCTAAAGATTTACAGGAAAAACATTGAATCAGTAAAAATTACAATGTTCAGTAGTAAAGGGTGATCAAGAAGGAAGAATAAGAATTATCTAAAAGTTCCAAAATTACTATATTATCAAAGTTTTGATTGAAATTGTGAATTCTACCTTCTATAATAATGAAGTAAAGGTTTACATACTGTTTTTGCTTATAAATAGGGTGGAATATTAAGAAAATTCTGTGAAGAGTTATAAAAATTTTTATTCCAGAATAATAAATATAATTTTCCGAATTCGAAATATCCCTTAACTGGACGGTATTTTGCCTTATACATACTACGTTAAAAAGGAGCTGCAAAATGAGGAAGTTTTTAATTTTGTTTTCAGCATTTATGATGTCTATTGGTTTAATGGCTTGTTCATCGGAGGGGGAAGGGAATTCCGCCAAAAAGAAATCTTCTGCAGACAGCGCTGCAGATCAGCAAAAAGTGAAAAAATCACTTGTTCATCTTTACTCTGAGCTAGCAAACACTATTAATAGCAAAGATACTGACTTGAATACATACGAAGCATCAGGAGACAGTAGTGATGCAAAGATGAAAACAAACGCACAAGTCTCTGCAGCAGCTGTTGCTGAAGAACTGAAAAAAGTGAAAATACCGGCTGAACTAAAAAATCAAAGCAGTGATTTAGAAGCAGCTATTAAAGATTTTACAGATTCTTATCAAACTAAAGCAGAAGAGCTGAAAAAATCTGCACCAGCACTTGATGGAGCAAATGAAATATTCACAAAGGGCGAAGATAAAATGGGTAAAGTATTTGAAGATGCAAAGCTTTTAAAACCGAGCTTGAATAAAGAAGTTAACGGCTGATTATAAAGCTTAAAAAATCCTGGTGCAGCCGGGATTTTTTTTTGCCATCTTGTTATTAATCCTGAATGGAAGTATTTTCAAGCAAGCTGACATGAAGAATTTCCAATCCACTGCAAGCTTATGGCTGTTCATTGCCGCGGGAAAATGATCTCATTGGACATAGACTCATTTTTTGAATAAACTGAATATACAGTGTTTGTATGGATGCATGAAAATACAATAAAGCAGAAAGCAGGGGAGAAGGATATGGAAAAAGCATTGGTACTTGGCGGCACGCGTTTTTTTGGAAAGCACCTGGTTAACGCACTTTTGGAAAAAGGAGTGGATGTTACGGTTGCCACAAGGGGTAAAAACGAAATTCCTTTTGGTGATAAAGTTAAAACTATTTCTTTTGACAGAAATGATGAAAGCAGTTTTTTCAGTGCCTTCAAGGATGGCAAGTGGGATGTTGTTTTTGATCAGATTTGTTATACAGCCAAAGATGCCAGGGAAGCAATCAATGTGTTTGCTGGTAAAACAGAACAGTACATATTCACGTCTTCCATGTCGGTGTATGAGTTTTCGGAAGACATGCTTTCTGAAGGTGATTTTGATCCTTATCATTATAATATTCCGCAAAATCCCCAAGACGTTTCTTATGGCGAAGGGAAAAGGCTGGCAGAATCTGTGTTTTGCCAGGAAGCACCATTCAAAACCGTTTGTGTCAGGTTTCCTATTGTACAGGGGATGAACGATTATACCAATCGGCTAACCTTTCATATTGACCGGATTGAGGCAGGGAAAGAGATATATTTCAGTAATCCCGAAGCCGCTATTTCTTTCATCACAGAAGAAGAGGCAGGGGAATTTCTATGCTGGGCCGCAAATGCAGGGATTGAAGGTCCGATTAATGCAGCATCAAGCGGCCTTCTTACACTAAGGGAAATGCTGGGGCTTATCGAAAACGAAACTGAAAAAAGCTTTATTTTGGCTGATGATAAAAATCAGGATAATGAATCACCTTATAATTTACCTGTTACATGGGTAATGAGCAATAAAAAAGCAAAAGAATTAGGATTTGCATTTACTGATGTAAATGAATGGCTGCCCGGGCTAATTCATGAAGTGCACCGGAAATAAATAAGTATAAGAATAAAGCTGTATTTCTCAGGAAAAAAGGAGATTTCCGGCTTTTTTCATGTTTTTTTTTATAGATTGCTGTTTTTTAATGAATTTAATTGATCCGAATGGATGGTTAACTCGAGTTTATGAAGCAGAAATCAGCCACCTTATTTCGTAGCAACAAAGTTTACAAAAAACTGCCTTATATATTAAAGCTAAAAAGGAAAAGCAGCAGCAACGCGGTTAATGAAGGCAGTTTTTGAGTGGGAAAATTTACAGGATAAAAAGTCGTGCCAAAAAGTATTGACAGATTCATGCCGTGCTTTTATTATAAGGAATGTAAAAGCGCATACTAAGAAATTCCAAAACGCAAAGGGGTAAAATACAATGGCATTCGAGTTAGTCTTTAATATTATATATATGCTTTTTTCTTCTAACAAAGATAAAAAGAAATAATATAATACGGGATTTTCTCCTCAAACAATCAAGACAAAGAGAATGAAGATCAAAGAAAGCAAATCTTTATTCCTTACATAGTGAAGATGCTTTCCCTTTGCTGCAGCTTTCAAGAAAAGCAAAAACATAAGAATTTTTTTGCTCCATAATTTCATATCAGCTTATCAAGAGAGGCGGAGGGACTAGGCCCTGTGAAACCTCGGCAGCGGACTCCTTTACAGGAGTACTGTGCCAATTCCAGCAAGCGTATGCTTGAAAGATAAGAAGAGAATACCATTGTGCATCCGCCTCTTCTTACATTTTGTAAGAAGAGGCTTTTATTTTGGCCGCCAAGCCCCAAAAACTTGTAATACTGAGAAAGGAGCTGGAAACTCTATGGCTAACCAAACAGCAGAAGCGAGGAAAAGCTGTTTGATTGATACCTTAATCAATCATGGTATATATAAGAAAAACAACGTACATTTATTTCAGCTGACACTTTTGGAACTTGAAGATGAATATGCTAATATTTTCGGAAAAAGTGCAGAATAACGGGCTCGTTGGAAACATGCCTGTTTTACTGTGCATTTATTAGATGGCACAGTAAAACAGGCGTGTTTTCAGTAAATTGGGTCCCTTCATGTAGAGATGCAAAAGTATTTTGCAGGAATACAGTTGTTTAACGAGCATTTCTGCTATGTTTTTGACTCCATAAGGCCTCGTTGAACACATGTTCACCACTCCCCGCCACTTGTCATATTTCTTGCTGGTAGTTCAGTTGTTTCAGCCATTCTGTTCCTTCTTTCACGCCGTTTACAAGACAGATCCAACATGGTTAAATCAACAGTACAGATTAATCTGTGCAGGCAAGAGCAATTATACTAAATGGAAAAGATGTATTAAATAATATCCAAGAAATGAAAGCAGGACGGACCCTATTAAACCAGCTGCAAAAGATGGAAGCCCTAACCGCTTGAATGCAGAGAGATCAACACTAAGACCGAGTCCTGCCATTGCCATTGCAATCAGCATATAAGCTGCCAAAACAGCAAAATTTGATATATAATCAGGAAAAATTCCTAATGTATGGACGGAGCTTGCGGCAATAAATCCGATAATAAACCATGGAACAGGGAGTTTTCTCCAGTCTCTCTTACTCTGTTCAGAAGCCTTGCTTTTCATAAAAAAACCGATCAGAAGAGCAACAGGAACGAGTAAGGCTACCCTGGTCAATTTTACAATGACAGCTAAATCTATAGCATTCTTTCCCGCCGGAGCGGCTGCAGCAATAACATGGGCAATTTCGTGCAGGGTGCTTCCGGCAAATATTCCATATGCATGAGGCGAGAGCCCAAGCACTGGATAAAGTAAGGTATAAATCAGAGTGAAAATGGTGCCTAAAATGGCAACAGAAGCAGCTGCTATGGCAGTTTCCTCATCTTTTGCTTTAATTTGGGCTGCGATTGCAACAACTGCTGCAGCACCGCATATGGCCGTCCCGCAAGCAGTCAGTATGGAAAGCTCCTTCCCTGCTTTGAACCACCGGGAAAACAAGTAAACAGCGGCTAGCGTAAAAGCAATATGTATGACAGCAAGCAAGAACACCAATGGCCCTGCATGCAGGATATCTGCCAGGTTTAATCTCATGCCGAGGAGGATAATTCCAATCCGGAGCAATTTTTTGCTTGAAAAATTGGTCCCAGCCCTGATAGATGGCGGAACTGCAGAGGACGCCCTCCAGAGGACGCCAATCAGTATGCTAATAACTAATTGTCCTAATATACTCAAAAATGGAAGCTGTGATAAGTATTTCGCAGCTATGGCAATAAATAGGGTAAGCCCAATACCCAGGAAAAATCCTGAAGTGCTTCGGCCATGTGATTTTTTCAATAGTGTCAACTCCTAATAGATGTTTATATCTATACTGTATACGTATTAGTATCATAAGTTAAATATATTTATTCTATCGTAATCATTAAAAAAATTAATGATAAAATAAAATGAAGGGAGGAACTGTAATGATTACAGAATCCATGAAGGTTTTTACAGCTGTGGTTGAACTAAGGAATTTTTCCCGGGCTGCAGAGCTTCTGAATTTATCTCAGCCAAGTGTCAGTGTTCATATTAAAAACCTTGAACATGAAATGGGAGCCAAATTAATCCAACGTTCACCGAAGCGTGTCCAAATGACAGAAGCAGGTGAAATTCTGTATAAGCATGCTAAACAAATCCTTTTCCTTCATCAGCAGGCGAAACAGGAAATTGATGATCTGGCAAACCAGGTGACAGGAATGATTAGAGTTGGAGCAAGCTTTACCATCGGAGAATATATACTTCCCAAGATTGTTGCTGAATATGCCGTGCAATATCCCAAAGTAGATTTTGAAATCATGATTTCAAATACAGAAGAAGTACTAAACGGAGTGCATGAGAGCTTATTGGATTTGGGGCTGATTGAGGGTGATTCTTCTTATGATGATATCCAAACACAGTTTTTCCTCGATGATGAAATGGTTTTGCTGCTTCCTTCCTCACACCCTTTGTCGCAAAAGAGGGTGATTGAAAAGGAACTTCTCCAAAACCAGATTTGGATAATGAGAGAACAAGGTTCAGGAACGAGGACCTTCACAGACAGATTTATAGAGGAAAGTAATATTACTGTGCAGCGGTCCTTTATTTTCAGCAGCAGCCAGGGAGTTAAAGAAGCGGTTATGGCTGGTTTGGGCATATCGCTAATATCCCGCTGGACAGTAGGCAGAGAGCTGGAAATGGGAGAAATGAGTATTTGCCGTGTTAAAGGCTGCCCTTTGAATCGGCATTTGTCTTTTGTGCAGCATAAGAAGCATGCACCTTCCAAAGCGATGGAAATGTTCAGGGAAAAAGTATTTAACTTGTCTTTATAAGATAGAAAACCAATATAACATTGAATGTGGAATAACTTTCCTGTATTCAAATGTTTTTCCATATGGTATCGTCAGTTTGAATCATTTTCCATATTTCAAATAATCCCATTTATTTTATGTAAACTAATAGAATAATACAGCGGATTACCCTTCCGATTGAATCTTAACTTGGGTTGTTAATCTGCAGTCTTTGCGGGATCAAGTCTGGTTTTCAATATCAAATAGAAGAAAGCAAAAGTAAAGCTGGTTCCATGTATGCATCAGTTTCAGAGTAATAGTGATTTTAGAGTTGGAGAATGATTGCTGCTAAAAACATTCAGTATCTATAAAGGAGTTTTAATTATGAAAAAAATGTCTCAAAAAGTGGCTGCCTCAGCAATAGCTGCGTCTATATTTTTTGCAGGGGTGGCTGTTGTAAAGCCTGCTGATGCGTCTGCGGCAGCTGTTTCAGCTTCAAAATATCAAAATGAAATTAATACGTTTGCCGCTCATTATGCAAAAATTCTGCATAAAGTTGAAAGCTATAAAACCAAGCTGAACGCTGCAAAAAGTGAAAAAGAGGCTGACAGCATTTATGGTGCATACATGAATTATCTGGACAAAGCAATAGACGACGATTCAGACTTAATCGGATTGAACCATGATCTGCAGAAAATGGACGGCTATTTGTATGACACATTGGTTACCATATACAACCTTGAAGTGGACACAATTAATTATCTGCAAAAAGATTTATCAAAAGAAGAATATAAAAAAGCAAGCGATAAAGCAGTTTCCTTTATAGCAAAGCAAGACAGCTTGTTTAAAAAAGAGGCAAATATATATAAAGCAAAACATCATATAACTTTCAGTAAAGATATGAAATATTTGCTTGACGATGAAACTGCAGGTACATCTCGGGTTAAAAATATCTATACCGTTAAAAAAGGAGACTCCCTGTATCAGATTGCAAAAAAATATCATACTACCTCTGCAGAACTAAAGAAGCTCAATTCCCTTAAAAGCGATGCTCTTAAGATTGGACAGGTATTAAAGGTTCCGGTCCAGCCTGCGGCAGTAAAGACAAAGACATATACCGTAATAAAAGGGGACACCCTAAGTGCAATCAGCAAAAAAGTGCATGTATCAGTTGCGGCTTTAATCAAAATAAATTCATTGAAAAGTGATCATTTATCAATAGGACAGGTTTTAAAATTAAGATAAAAGGATGAAAAAAATTACTGGACATGGAATCTTCCATGTCCAGTTGATTATTAATTAATACCCAGACCAGCACACCGCACCGATAATGATCAAAAGAATGAACAATACCACGATTAATGCAAATCCGCTTCCGTAACCAGTTGCTACTGGAGCAGCATACCCATATCCGCATCCGCCAAAGCACATAATAAATTCCTCCTAATATGTTTTCGAAGAATGCCTTTTGCAATTCCTCCATATAACCTATGTCAGAAACAGAGAACCGGATTGGACTTTGACCTATTTTTATTTTTTTCAGGGTGTTCCATTTAGAAAGCTAAAAAGTGCAGAAGGCTGCTGTAGCGGCTATACTGGATGTATCAGTTTTTTCAGCGCTGATATTTAATTGCTGAAAAGCGGCATCTGATATTTTGTGGAAGGCGGCTATGCAGCAGCATAGCGGATGCCGGAAGCGGAAATCAGCAGGCAAGATCCACAAAGCTATTAAAAAAATCCTGTATAGAAATATGCAAATTTGAAGGAGATAGTATGAATTTAAAGAAATTATTAGCAAAAGGTTATGCAGTGAGCATTTTTTCAATTATTGTATTTGGCCTGATTTCCATTTTTGTTCATGGAGATAAGGTAAAAAGGTTTGATGATTCCATTATTTCCTTCGTCCAGGAATTCGAAACACCGAGGCTGACTGGAATCATGAAATTCTTTTCCTGGATTGGTTCTACTGAAATTGTCGCGATTCTTTCCATCATTATTTTATTAGTATTATATAAGTTTCTGCATCACAGGCTTGAACTTATTCTGTTTATTGCAGTCATTGGCGGCACAGCTGTACTGAACCAGGTTTTGAAAATGTTATTTCATCGTTCCCGTCCAAGCCTGCACAGGCTGGCGGATGCCCAGGGCTTTAGTTTCCCAAGCGGACATAGCATGGAGGCTGTAGCTCTGTATGGTGTTCTGGCATTTTTGCTTTGGCGGCATATTCCTTCTGCATGGGGAAGGAGAATTCTTACATTCCTCAGTATGTGTATGATATTAGCAATTGGCATCAGCAGGATCTATCTGGGTGTCCACTATCCAAGTGATGTAATTGGCGCCTATTTTGCCAGCATTTTTTGGCTTACTGTTTCTATTTCGATCTTTCAAAGATATAAGGATCGCCAAGCGGGAATTAAGAAGAAAGAACTTGAGTGATACTAAGAAAGACACCTATCTTCAAAGGCTTACAGACTTCCAAATATCTTAATAAGGATTCTATTGTCTCTGGTTTAAGAACAAATAAGCAGTGATTGTTGAATTATTTTCGGCAGCAGCTGATTATCAAAGGAGATGACATCTTAAAATATGGTTAATGTTAAAAAGGGTTCTGAGTTATTTTTATTTGAAAAAGCGCTTGATAATACGAAGGTAGGCTTAATCATAACAGACCCTTCGCTGCCTGACCATCCAATTATATATGTAAATAAAGGCTTTTTGGACCTTACAGGCTATGAAAAAGAAGAAGTAGCAGGGAAGAATTGCCGGTTTTTACAGGGGCCGGAAACGGATGAAAACTCTGTTCAGCAAATTCGCGATGCCATCAGAAAACATGAGCCTATAACCATTGAGCTTTATAATTACCGGAAGGATGGCTCTGGGTTCTGGAACGAATTATCAATAGAACCATTATGGGTTGAGGAAGAAAGTAAGCTCTATTTCACAGGTGTACAGAAGAATATCTCGTCTGAGAGAGAAAAAGAAAAGCTGTTAATTGAATCAATGAAGGAGATCAGGCAGCTGTCGGCTCCCATTGTCCCGCTGAGGAAGGAAGTATCCATTCTGCCGATTATTGGCGTCCTTGACAGTAACCGTTATGAAGCTATAATTACAGCTGTGCTTTCTTATATATCTGACAGCCAGACTGAGTATCTAATTGTAGACTTGTCTGCCATTTATGAAGTGGACACATTTGTAGCAAGCTCACTGTATAAGATGGATAAATCCATTTCTCTTCTCGGCACAAAGCTAATACTGACCGGAATTAAATCAACCGTTGCCATTAAATTGATAGACTTGGGAATTACCTTTGGCGACCTAATAACGTTCAAAACAGTCCAAGATGCACTGGAACATATTATACAGCAGGGCAATAGCTGATATAGCAGGTTCGCAGCACAAAAAGCCTCCCCGCCGGGAGGCTTTTTGCTGTTCAACCTGTTTTAATTTCAGTCCTGAAAGCAGCGAGGATTGTGAGGCCTGCGGTAAGGCTCCCTGAATGTTCCGATTGTCCGCACCGTAAATTAAGTTACATTAACCAAACTAAAAACTTGCCTTTACGCTTATGGTTTATGCAGAAAGCTTTGTTGATGGAGCTGCAGCTGCTTTTGGTGTTATCCGTTTATAAAAGACAATGCCGCTGGCAAGCAGTGCCATCCCAAGTATGAAGGTTTTTAGGTCAGCTGTACCTGCATAGATGACCCAAAGCGAATAAATTGTCGATAATCCGGCTATGATACCATCTTGTATTCTGCTTTTTAGTGTGTGATAGGTTTCACCAGTCAGCACCAGTTTCAGCTGAAATACGGAAGAAATAAAATAAGGAACAAGGTAAGATAGGGTCGCAATAATAATTATAAATTCAAAGGCGGAAGAAATCGTATTGGATACGGTAGAAAAAATGAACAACTGCCCCAAAATGTTATTAACAACCAATGCGAATACAGGAATTCCCTTTTTATTCACCTTCATAAAAGCAGGCAAAAACAATCCCTGGCGAGCTGCCTGATATGGCACCTCTGCACTCAGCATCACCCAGCCGATGGTTGATCCGAATAAACTGATTAATCCGATCCCTGCAAGCACTTTTCCGCCCCAAGGGCCGCAAATAGCCGTCATTGCATCAATTAAAGGCTTATTGGAGGAAACAAGCACATCATTTTGCAATACACCCATTACTAATGTACTGATGCCAATATAAATGGCAAGAGCAACAAGCATGCCGAGTGTAGTGGCTCTTTTAACATCCAATTGCCTTTTGGCCCGTGATGCAAAAACAACAGCAGATTCCACGCCGATGAATGCCCAAAGTGTTTTGACTGCGGCGTGGTTGATTTGGCCGAATATCCCGACGGCCTGTCCATTATCACCGGTAATTGGAGCTGCAAATGGAGTTAAATTAGCTTTTTGGAAAGCAAATAATCCGATAATAATGAAAAGAAGAAATCCCGCAACCTTTGCTGCTGTTGCCAGGAAGTTAAGTTTACCAGCTGTTTCAAGCCCTTTTAAAATGATGAAGTGAACACCCCATAACAGGATGGTGCAGACTGCAAAAGTTATGGCATTTCCGGTCTTAAGCATGAAGCTTCCTATTGTTAATAAAGCTTTCTGATTGACCATGACTGGAAAGAACGTGCTCAGATAGCCGGCAAATGTGGTGACTATGGCAACATTTCCTGCCCAGTTTCCAATCCAATAACCCCATGAAGACATAAAGCCTGACAGGGTTGATGCTTGAGAACCAGGCTTGAAAAGTTCCTTTGCATAAATTTGGGGGCCCCCGGATAAATCAGGCTTTCTAATAGCAAGGTTTCCAAATACAAGGGCTGTCATTAGCACGCCCAACCCAGTAATCAGCCATGCAGACATAACTCCGGCAGGGCTTGCAGCTTCGCTTAATGAACGGGGCAGCATAAATATGCCTGAGCCCACCATATTTCCGATAACAAGAGCTGATAAAATCCAAAAACCAAGTTTTTTATGATTCATTTTGCTTCTCCCTTTCTAGTTGTTTTTATAGTAATCAGCAGGAGATTTATGTTTTTTGTTCAAATAGTATAGTATGTGGTAAAAATGTGTGAGAAATTATTCATTTACCTGTAATAATATACGGCGATAATGCTTTTAAGTCAATGGAAATATTTTAGTCTGGCAGAGTGATGAAGGAATGAAGGGGATATGGGCAGAGAGCTTCAGGGCCAGCGGATTGGCATCTCAATAAGCAGATATGTTAGAATGAATTTACATATTAGAGGTGATATATGATGAATTTGATTAATCTGGATAAGCAATTGCAAAGAATTACAGAAACCATTTTAAGTAAAAAAGCAGAACTTGCACTGCAGCGGAAAAATGATAATACAGGAACATACACTGTAAAAGCAAATGAAGCTTTGAAAAAATGGAGAGAAAATTTAATTGAAATATATGCAGATTCTATTTTTAAAGATAAGCAAGATACATTTGAACAGCTGAAAAAGTGGGGAGACAATGTAGTCCATCTTCTTGTTGACATGCAGCTCCCGCTGGATTTAGCTATAGAAGAGGTGCGGTATTACCGTAAAACCATAGGTGTAATAATAAAAGATGAATGTATTGCCTATCAATTTGATTTAAATTCCTTTTTTGAAGTTATTTCCAGGTTCGATTCAGTCGTAGACCAGGCTATACACTGGCTGAGCCTTTCTTATGCCAGGAGCCATGCTGCAAGCTTGATTGTGGCCGAAAAGGCAGTCTATGAGCTTTCCATCCCGCTAGTAAGAATCACTGAGGAAATTGGTGTTCTTCCTCTTGTGGGGGACTTGGATACCAGAAGAGCTCAGCAGCTGATGGAGCGGGCCTTAGCGCTTGGTACAGAATACAATTTAAAGGTCATCATCATTGATCTATCAGGCGTTCCTATTATCGATACCATGGTTGCCGACCAGATTTTTAAAGTCATCGCTTCCCTAAAGCTTGTTGGAATTTCAGCAAGATTAACAGGAATCCGTCCAGAGATTGCACAAACCATGGTGAATCTGGGCATTGACTTCAAGGATATCCATACCTTTTCCAGTCTCCATCTTGCTGTTAAAGATATTAATAAAATACAAGAATAAAATATATTAAAAAGCTGACATATGCCCTGTCAGCTTTTTTGTTTTTTAAATACGCATTGATAATCCTGCTATCTAATGGAGCACAATCCTTCTGGTTCAATTTAAAATGAGGCAGGGGACCCGTGCGCCATTCCATCATAAATATGGACTAAAGCGCAATTCAGGTATAAGGATTTATAGTTAAAAATGATTCATAAATATTTCAACAGACGGCCGAATAGGATGTAATAACAGATTTTTTCAAATTAGGAAAGCAGGTATCGGTAGATGAAGGGGAAAATACATCGGTGCAATTGCCAGCAGTTATGGTCGGTACAAACCAGAAAATCTAAAATTACAGCTCAAACGGTGCTTCTTCAAGGTGAATGGCTTACTGAAGTAAAACCTTGGAGAACATCTAACCCAAAAGGCTTTGTTTCGACGCCTTATAGCGAAAATATTATAATAAATCCTGCAAAAGAACTGCTGGAAAATTTCGAACAAGAGGAAAAACTGTTATATGATAGGCAAAGAGTTTGGTTTAACCTGACAGCAGGGGAGCATTTATATTTTGCCAGTGACGGATCCTGCTATGTAATGAACATCAGGACAACTTGAAGTGCTGATGTTTGATCGTAAAAGCAGGCTGAATTTGGACTATTTCTATACCAGCCTGCTTTTGTTTTTACTTTTCAACATATTTCAAAAATTCTTTCACAGCCCTTAAATATTCTTCATTTTCCTCAAGATATGGCATATGTGCGCTTTTTTCAAATACATGAAATTGTGACCCTTCCACAAGTGTATGGTAATACGCCGTAGATTCAGGTGTTGCTTCATCATATCTTCCGCAGGTAAATAGTGCAGGTATGCTGATTTCATGAAGTTTTGATGTTACATCAAAGTGTTTCAGTGTGCCTGTCGGGGAAAATTCAGAAGATCCCCACATGCTTGTATACACTTCATTGTTCGATCCTTCAGAACTTTTCTTTAAAACTGCCGGCCATGGGGATATCCTGCATACAAATTCCTGGTAATATGCTTTCATCGCCTTTTTGTATTCTTCTGATTCTGTTGTCCCGTTTTCTTCACAGTGTGCGAGGGTATTCGTAATTTCATCAGGCAGCTTTTTCAGCAGCCGGTCGGCATCGCTTTTCCAAAGCTTTGCGCTTAGGCAGGGGCTGGAGAAGATGACACTCTGGACTGCGGCTGGCTTGCGTTCTATTAAATAAGCAGCGGCAAGCATTGTACCCCATGAATGTCCCAGAAGGTGGACTTTGGTGAAACCGAGAGCAGTAGTGACACAATCAAGTTCCTCGATAAATCGGTCCAAATTCCATAACCCAGGCTCTGAAGGCCGATCTGACTTCCCGGACCCCAGCTGATCATAATATATAACTGGTCTATCTGCAGTGATTGCATCAAGGGCAGTCAAGGGATCATGTACAGAACCAGGTCCGCCGTGGAGAACTAAAAGAGGGGTACTGCTGCTGTCTCCTCCGGCTATGCGATACCATATTTTTCCTCCTGGTACTTCTATAAATCCTGCATCAATATTCATAATATCCGCTCCTTTGACTTTTTTTTATTTACTTTGGCACTCCATTGCCCCATGAGTACCAATCATTTTCATACATATTAGTTCAATGTTTAAAATTTGCCTTCACAAGCTGAAGTGTTTTTTCTTGGATATTTCTCAGGTTTTCAATTCCGTTAAATAAAGGCTGTTAGAAGTACAGGTTTGTGTAAAGGGTGTTTCATAATTGAATTATGTAAACTTGTTGTTCACCCCAGATATGTATAGGTTCTCTCCTATCATAACAGGGAAAACTTTAAGAAGACAAGCAGCGAGAGCATGTAAAATCCACCTGTTTTTGAATTGAAAAGAAACTAAAAAAGAAAATAGAAAAAGTATATGGCGGAAAGGATATTTTATTCTGATAACACCGCATTATACTTTTTCTTATAGCCTTGATGTACAGCTGTTAAATCCGTGAGCTTTGCTGTGCAAGACGATATCTTAAATCTGATGTTAAAAAGACACCAACAGGAGGAAGGGTTTTGCTTGATTGAGCTAAAAGTTTTTTTCCAGCCTCAGGATAAAGTTTTGTATTGACATCAGCCGAAGCCACCCATGTGCCAGATTCCCCTGCTAGAGGCGATGGCTGATTCATGACAAGACGGCCGCTTAAGAGAAAATGACGGATGCTGATAGGAGCGTCATCAAATATGGAAAGATTTCCTGTGAAGAAGGCATATGGAGAATTAAACGTAATCTGAAGATTTCCTTCATTCCAATTCCCTTCGATGGGCTGGGGTTTGCCGCGAAAATTGATTGTGCCGCTTACCTTGCGGCCGCTAATCGAGTTAATAGTGAGAAAACCCCAAATGACTGGCCTTCCGGCAATGTCAGCATGTATAGACCAATTCAAGGGTGAAGGCAGGCTGATATTCGATGCTTGAGGATTCGGCAAATGTAATCTCTCCTTTTAAAAAACTTGGTTAGGCAGTAGAACGCTACATTATATGCAGCATGCAAGAAAAGATTTATAAGTCTTTTCTTCGGGATGCTATGAGACTATAAACAACCCTGGAAGAGATTCTGGAAATGAGCTATCAGTTCGTAATAAAAGACCCTTCCGTTCAGACTGTGGTACGAAGCATTGTCATTCATTTGAGTGCCTATACCTTCTCGCGGATTTGCTTCCTGATTATCCAGGGAAATAAATATAGCCTCTTGCCAGCAGGTGCGGCAGAGGCTTACTTACTTTTCAGAGTCATGCAGAGCATTGATTTCATTCAAGTTTGAAAATTATGGTTATTATCTTTCCTGGCAAAGCTCAGAATTCCTGCAATTAAGAACAAAAGAGCAGGAAGGAAGCCGACTCCCAATGAGATAAGTCCAATAGCCGCAGTTCCTATAAGAAAGCACGATCCAGCTGCTTTTATTCGCTGCCTTTTAAGAAACAGAAGCCCCGCCAGGCCAGCGCCTGCTCCTAATAAAGAGGAAATTGTAAGCATCCAGCCCATTTTATTCACTAAAGAAAGGGTCTCATTAAGATCAGCAGTATCAATGGAAGGGTTGCTTGAGACAGCTGTGTCAATTTGATTTTGCAAAATATCCGTATTAATATCGATGACGAGCATCAAAATGCCTAAAAAGGCTAGAAGTACAGATAAGACAATTCCTATGATTCCTAAAATAGATTCTGCTTTTCGTTTCATTCGTTGATTCCTCCTTTATGACTGTGTTAAAGCGTGGCACGGTTTTGTTTTGATGGCGATTTGAACGGAAATTGAGCTCCTGAAGCTAATCAGCAAATCCAATTAAAAGAAATTTTCTGATTATAACCATAACTATTACACCACCAAATTTTGTAATAAGATTCGATATAGATTGCAGCAAGGGAAATGTCCGTTCCATCAGCCAATGAAGAGTTTTAATTTTGGCTGTCCAAGCATGTATATGCAAAACAATGGGGAAGTATCATTACTTGTATGGTTTTTATAAAAATACAGACATGTTCATCAAACAAATTATTTAGTTGTACATACACTAATGGAAAGGCTATTTTCAAAAGGCTCTTTTCTTAAAGGTTGTTGTAACTTAATAAGTTTTCGAGGCAAATCTATTGTTAAAGCAGGTTGATTGGAGCATCCAGTAGCGGAAATCAACCCCTTGTTCAGACAACAACAAGGTTTACGAAAACAGCCTTTCAAAAAAATGCTGTTTATTAATGCTTCTATGAGACGTTCTCATTGTTAAAGCTGAGGGAGGCTCACCGCCTGTACTAAGAAAACGAGCATCCTGGAGAGGAATCCGCCATCGTGCCATTGCAGCAAAGTTTACGAAATTACCAATGTAAAAGAAGGGGAATATTATGAAAAACAGCATACAAGTTGAGAATTTTATTGTTAATGAGATTTCCGGAAATGCGAATATCAATTTTGGCCGAACAGTCCAAAACAGCCATACAGCTAATTTTAAAATTGCTGGCTTATGCCAGACATTCGGGAGTCATTCACCAGTGTATTGCTGCACGAAAACGTTTATTTCTGAATATCTAAAAAAAGTGGATGGATAAGCAATCCTTAACATATTTTTGGTAAAAGCCCTGTTAATTTACACATATGAATATTTCACTTATAGTTGTAGCTAACATAAGAATATTCAGGCGGGGTGTAAAATATGGGAACATTATTTTCAATCGGTGAACTGTTAATTGACTTTATCCCTATTCAAAAAGGGAGGGAGCTTAAAGACGTAGCAGCATTTGAACGTGCTCCTGGCGGTGCTCCTGCAAATGTTGCTGCTGCAGCAGCTAAATGGGGAGGCAGGTCATCGATGATTACCAAACTCGGTGAAGATGCTTTTGGAGATTTCCTGCTTGAAACTCTGAAAGAAGCAGGTGTAGAGACAGAGTATATCAAAAGGACACATGAAGCCAATACCGGCCTTGCATTTGTATCATTGAGGGAAGACGGGGAAAGAGACTTTTCCTTTTACCGCAAACCATCCGCAGACTTGCTTCTTAATAAAGATGAAATAAGCGGTATTGTCTATAACAAGGGGGATATACTTCATTTTTGCTCTGTTGATTTGGTTGAAAGCCCTATGAAGCAGGCCCATCTTCACGCAATCCAGCAGGCGAAAACTGCAGGAAGTTTAATCAGTTTTGACCCAAATGTGCGCCTGCCTCTTTGGGATGATCCTGAAGAGTGCAGGTCAGCAATCCTTGATTTTATCCCGTTGGCACATATTGTGAAAATATCTGATGAAGAATTGGAGTTCATTACGGGATTATCGGATGTTGAACAAGGAATTGCTTCTTTATTTAAAGGAGATGTACAAGCTGTAGTATTTACAAAGGGAGGCAGCGGTGCAGACCTGTATCTAAAAAATAACAAATTCACTTCAGCCGGGTTTGCTGTTGATGTTATGGATACAACAGGTGCAGGCGATGCTTTCATAGCAGGACTTCTTTATAAACTTTTGGAACAAAAGGCAGAATGCGGGAACCTCGGACAAATATTTGTTGACCATTATAAAGAAATCCTGGATTTTTCCAATGCTGCAGGTGCACTTACAACGGCAGGAAAAGGAGCTATTTCAGCACTTCCAGACAAAGCGAATATTGAAAAACTTATCCGCCAAAGGGCATATTAAGCGATTTTAAGGAGAATGGATTGCTAAGGTGTGATTTGTTTGAATTTCACATTAAAAAAGAGCTTTTCATACAGTATTCTTCCAAAGGAAGGCTCAAGACTTTTCTTTCCTAGAAAAATAATGGTATTATAGGGACTGATTCAATTATAAAGGAGATGTTTTTAATGGCTAAAAAAGGATACATATTGATGGAAAATGGAGAAAAAATCGAGTTTGACTTGTTCCCTAATGAAGCGCCTAATACGGTAGCAAACTTTGAAAACCTTGCAAATTCAGGATTTTATAATGGAGTAATCTTCCACCGCGTCATTCCGGGCTTTGTCAGCCAGGGTGGAGATCCGACTGGAACTGGAATGGGAGGCAGCGGAACTACAATCAAATGCGAAACAGAAGGCAATCCGCATAAGCATGAAGCAGGAAGCTTATCAATGGCACATGCAGGCAAAGACACTGGATCAAGCCAATTTTTCGTAGTACATGAGCCACAGCCGCATTTGAATGGTGTTCATACGGTATTCGGAAAAGTAACGTCCGGACTTGAAACAGCAAGAAACATGAAAAACGGAGACAAAATGGAAAAAGTTGAAGTTTTTGATGCTGAATAATCCGAGTTAATGAGAGGGAGCAAATGCTTCCTCTTTTTTTAGGCTGTTTACGTAAACTTTTCTGCATTGGAACAAAGGGTGGATTTCCGCAAAGCAATTCCATTACGAAACAGTTGTATTCGATCGATAAAAAAATTTTTTACATAGAACAATTACGAAGGTTATTTATTTAGTATTACCTCTGGAAGATAAATCCAATGCTTTTTTGAGATCATCGGAATTTTTTGAGCCTATTATAACAATGTCTCCTGAAGTTAACCTTAATTCGACACCATCGCTCCCTGTAATATTATAAAGGCGTTCTCCATTTAGATTAATACGAATTCCCCAGCCTCCAAAACGTTTTAGCGAACTAAAAGAAACACTTTTATAATCCTGGATACTTTGATAATGAAAAACCCGGTATCCAAAATTGAAGGGGACAAATTTGATATATACCCCATCTCCGCGGACTTCAGTTATCAACTTAACTTGGAACGCTAACAAGGGTATTAGCAGACCGAACAAAACCCAAGTTATTACCAACTCAATATCCGAAGCCGGTTTGTCTCCGAATTGAATTCCGTAAATAATCTGTTGGATAAATCCCCACCACAAAATGCCTGAAACCAAAATTATCACTATGATATATAATAATTGTCTTGGTCGTTGAACTTCCCGATATAAAATAGAATCACAGTCTTTACTAATTTTTATCCACTCCTTTCTTTTTAAAAGACTCTTTTCTAAAAGATTGTTGTTACTTAAATAGTTCTCGAGG
>NZ_MLYQ01000039.1:0-31834 GCF_001866725.1 Bacillus sp. MUM 13 | reverse complement strand
ATGGTTTTTTGCCGTAATGTCCGATTGATCCTGCTTGCATCATCAGGCAAACCCGCTCTAATGGAAGTTTTAGCTGATCAAATATGTAAATGATTTAGTAACCCATACTGGCTTTCAAGTGATATAATTTTTTCATAATGTACTTAAAAAAAAGGGGGAGCACATCATGGATGCAGATGAAATAATAACCCATCCTGAGCGAATACAGCCTTTTTTTCAGCCTGTTTTCAGTGCTGATGAGCATATGGTTTGCGGTTATGAAATACTTGGCAGCTATCAGAATGGTACTGATTATCAAAGCCTGGATCCGTTTTTTCAAGACAAAAGCATACCAGCAGAATATAGAAACGATGTGGCAAACCAATTGCTCGAAAAAGCTCTGGACATAATCGCGGCAGAGAAGGAAGAATTTTTGATTTTCATTAACCGGGATCCCGGACAGCTTATGAGCGACCATGGTGAATCTTTTTTAGAGATTATAAAAAACCGCCTGTCTCCTGCCCAATATTCAAGGGTTGTCCTGCAATTAACTGACAGGGAGCATACAGAAGCGTTTGACTCTTTTTTGCACGTGCTAACTTATTATAAAACCTATGGAATTAAAATATCTCTTAAGCATATTGGTGAAGAAAGGCTGCTTGACAGGTTTGCGCTTATTTCCCCCCATATTCTTGTTGTGAGCCTTGAAGAGCTAAAAAAATCCGGCAGTGATGCCATGCAGATCACGCTTTATTCATTAGGGATACTTGCAAGGAAAATCGGGGCAAATCTTTTGTTTGAAAGTATAGACAGAGACTATCAGCTCAGATTCGCGCTGAAAAATGGAGGAAGATATTATCAGGGAGGCTACCTGGCCCTGCCCGGTTCTTCATTTATACCCAAAGATTTGTTGAAAGAAAAAATAAAAGAAGAGAGTCAGCGATATATTTCTTTTGAAATGAGGAAGCTTGAGATTGTTTATCAAAGAACGATGAAAATCAATGAAGATATTCAGCTGCTCCTATCTAAACAAAAAAAATTCAATACATATGAAAGTTTATTAAAGTCTTTGACTGTCAAGCTTGAGGCAATGTGTTTCCGCTTATATATTTGCAATGAAGAAGGATACCAGAAATCAGCTAACTTTTTGAAAAAAGATGGTTCATGGACAGTTCAGGAAGAGTACCTTGAAAAAAACTGGAGCTGGAGGCCATATTTTTTAGAGAATATTATCAGGATGAGAAATGAAAAAAAAGGAATATTATCTGATTTGTACAGCGATATTGAAACAGGTGAAACGATCAGGACATTTTCTTATCCTTTAGATGGCAGTCATTATTTATTTTTGGACTTATCTTATGAATATTTATATGAAAATGAGGAACTTTTATGAAAAAAGCTTAATGTGGAATAAAAACCATAAAAATGTGCCATTCTAACCAAAAGAAATGAATGGAGAGGAAATGGCTTGAGCACGTTTATTTGGATTTTATGCATCGCGGCAGCGGGGATTATCGTTTATTCGATTTATTACACGCTTGTAATCGCCAGAACGCAAAAAGCAGTGAACCAATATGATGGTTCAGTAGATGAAAAGGTTCAAAGCCACCCTTATTTCCGCAATCCGGTTTTTATTGCCTTTATTGTTTTTTTCCTTCTGATGGGCTTATTAATCATGTATTTTTCTTTTAAATAACCCTGTTACTGCTTAGGTTACAAAAATTGTATACTGCTGCCGGTTAAAGGGATAAACGGATTTTTCAAAAGGCTGTTTTCTCAACCTGCTATAACAATCGAATTGCCTCGAGAACTATTTAAGTAACAACAATCTTTAATAAAAGAGCCTTTCAAAAAGAGACTTCCTGGCAGAGTCTCTTTTTTCATCATTTTTCCAGCTTTTATTCGGTTTTCTGCTGCAGATGAGGGGTATTGAATGAGTAAGAAGCAAGTACAATGCATATAGCGAATCTATACGGGGAGTGATTTATTTGAAAAAATACTTTTTCCTTTTTACGGCCGCTCTGATCGCAATGGCATTATCCTTCAGCAGTGCCGAGGCAAAGGGCAAGGTGCATAATAACAATACCTTTGGAATCGTGCAGGAAGCTTTTAACAAACAAGTTTCCATCAGTGAAAAACCAAGAACAAAAAAAGAAATTCATGATATTCTGGATGGTTATTTTACAGAAGATGTTATTAAAAAATTCATGAAGCAAAATGTAGTAAAGGTAAAAGGGGGATATGCAGCATTAGGCTCGGATAATGCAGCATATTATATTCCATTCTTTAGCTATGGAACTAAAACAAAGGTGATTGAAAACCAGAAACGCAGCATAAAATATGTGCAGGAAAAGATGCAGGCGGGTGAAGGGCCTGTATCATATGCCCCTCATTATGAAACTGTAAAGATGGAGAAAATTTCAGGTAAATGGAAGGTCAGCGCTATTTCCATTAATAGCAGAAAGTTGCCGGCAGCAGCTAAATAAACAAGCAATCCCCCGCAAATGATAGGGGGATTGCTTGTTTATTTGGCTGTTTTTGTCACCATTGCTGCAATGAAACAAGGTGGCTGATTTCTGTTCCAGGGTTCGCTTTCCGCTAATCTATGCAGGAGTCTCGCACCCTTCGCTCCAATCAGCCTGACTTAATAATGGGATTGTCTGATAGACCACCTTAGGCCAGGGAGAGTGTCTCTTTAATTTTATCAATCTCAAAGCCGATAATTGCCTGGCCGTTTATTACAATAGTCGGTGTAGAATAAGAGCCGTATTTTTTTGTCAGCTCTTTCATGCTGTCAGCATCTTCCTTAATATTTTTTTCTGTAAAAGAAATTTGATTTTCCTGTAAAAACATCTTCATAATCTTACAGGGAGGGCAGTCAGGCTGCGTAAACAGAATAATGTCGTTCATGATTTCCTCCAATTTTCATAGTAGTATAAATAGTATATAGCGGATTTGTTTATTTTAAAAGGAAACAGTCTGTAAATGTCCAAGATCTAAGATTTAAACTGCAATGGCTTAATCATGAACATATGATACCATACCTTTTTAGCCGTGGATTTTGATAAAGTAATCTGCCATTCCCAGTGCGCTTACTTTTAAGTCCAGTTTAAGAATATCAAACACCCGATGTGAAGCAGGAACTCCCTTTTCCTGAAGATGGGTGCTTATTTGGCGAAACAGCACGGCGGCTGTTTGTGAAGCCTGCTCATCCATGCTTTTATCAGAGGAGTAAGATGTTTCTGCTGCAGAAAGGAATATAGGAAGCCAATGTTTTATTTGGGCATACACATGTGAAGGACGATTGGAGTTTCCAAAATGTCCAAAGTAAATTTTATTAATTCCAAGACGCTCATAAAGCTGGAGAGCCATAAGCATTGCATCGGGATTAAACTGGTTAGGCGACGTGGAAGGAAGGTAAAATTCAATATCTAATTCCTGTAATTCGCTATAAAATATACCTGCTGTGTCTCCAGTGAACATTCCATTGGAAACTGAATCATGTATGCTCAAGTGATGGCTGGCGTGCCCAGGTGTGTCATAGAATGTCAATGTGCAGGATTCTGAAAGTTTAAGAGTTTCTTTGTCATCTTTAATTAAGATAGAGTCATGGGGAATCGGCAGTATGGGTTCGAACAATTTACTGAATTCGCCTTTATAAACACTTTTTGCGCTTTCAATCAGTCGGCCAGGATCCTCAAGATGGCGGGCTCCTTTTTTATGAACAATGACTTTGGCTTTCGGACAGTATGTGAGAAAAAGACCGAGCCCTCCAGAATGGTCCAGATGAATGTGGGTAATAACTATATAGTCTATGTCTAAAGGAGATATACCGATTTCAGCTAAGCCCTCCAAAATGCGGGGAATTGAGGGGCTTGCAGAAGTTTCAACGAGTGTCAGCTTTGTTTCTCTTATTACATAAGTGCCTGTCCTGTTTGGGATGTTTAAATCATATCCATCTATCAAAGTGATTCTATCATCAATCTTATTAATATTAGACAAAATCCATCACCTTCTTTTAATTTGGATGTTTTCGTAAACTTTCTGCTGCTGCAAAACAAGGGGGCTGATTTCCGCAGGGCGGGGGTGAGCATCCTTAGCTGCGCCTGCAGGGTCTTGCCTTTCCTGCAAATAGGGAGGAATCCAGCACCTTACGCTCCAATCAGTTTAACAAGGGAATTGCCTCACACAACTCATAAAAAAACACAATTTTTAATGTACAAAATCTCTTCCTTATTTTATGCTGATACTATGGCCATGTAAATAAAACGTTTTGGATAATTCTGAATTTAATTCGTTATGGTTATTGGATAGAAATATATGATATAGTGAAACCTATCGATAAGGTTTTATTCAGAAAGGAGAGGGAGTATGTCTCAGTTACAGGGCATTCTTACCAGATTAAAAAGTTTACAGGAGCAAGCGAAGGAAACAGAATCTGCTCAGCGTTTTTTTGAAATAGATGGAGTGAAAATTTGTCAGGTTACATATTTCAGCAAAACAGAAATGTTTGAATTGGAAGTATTTAATGAAAAAAGCAAGTCATCTAAATATCAATTCGATAATATTGATATGATTACAATCGAAATTTTTGATTTGCTGCAGGCTTAATTTAAAAGCTGCCCTATCAATACGAAAAAGCCGTACTTACTCCGCAGTTGGAATAAGCACGGCTTTTTATATTTCTGCTGAAGCGGATATCGGCAAGCCAATGTACCGAAACTGACCTTAAAAAACTTTTCAGTACCTCCAGACCGTGCTGCAGGTTTTTAAATAGCAACTGAATCTTCTTGCCGGTCCCAAGGCAAATATATGTATGTTATGTAATAGAAAACCGTATCCTATAAATTGAATACAGCGGACGGCCTGTCATTCAGGCGCCGATGGATAGCAGAACAAATCGTGCCGTTAGTCTCCCTGGAGACTAACGAACCTTTAATGGGGATTACTGCCCGCAAAAACGGGTAATAGGGAGGGAAGTTTATGAATTCACCTGTTGTCAGGTGTCCAAAGTGCAGAAGTGAAAGGGCAATAGAACATGTATTGACCGCTCAGTCCAATCAAAATGTCATTTATCAATGCAGCCAGTGCGGGTTTGAATTGAGAAATATTAAAACAGATAAAGGGTAAAAAAGCCTGATAAATGAATAAATAAATCAGGTATTGCCAGAAGAAAGTTTCCCCTGCCTATGGTACACTTATATAGCGTAAAGATAAAAACAAAGACATATAGGTAAGGGGATTTTAAAATGATTGGTACACATGATGGGGATTTATTGGACTCAAGTGTTAAAGACCTTATGATTTCTTCAGAAAGGGTAGCACATGTGCAAGTGGCCAATAATTTGGAGCATGCTCTGCTCGTTTTAACCAGAAGCGGATATACAGCGATTCCCGTATTAGATCCAATGTACAAGCTGCATGGTCTGATCAGCACACCTGTAATTTTGGATGCAATCATGGGACTTCAGAGAATTGAATTTGAAGAACTTGAAAATAAAAAGGTTTCAGAAATAATCAATAGAGACATTCCGAGGCTTCATATAGACGACAAAGTCAGCAAGGGACTGGAATTGTTAATAGATCATCCTTTTGTATGCGTTGAAAACGATGAGGGTGTATTTGAAGGAATCCTGACACGCAGGGCCATTTTAAAGAGGATACGCATTAAGTGACACCTAATTGAGGAATGGTTCAGTCCTCTGCCGGCAGGAGTTCCCTTTTATTAGGCGTCATTAGCTAGAATAGCCAGCTATTCAGGAAACAGCTCCCGGTTGGGGGCTGGTTTTATTTATTGCCCCAGAGCCGCACTTCCTGCAGCTGCGGGTTCCGCTGGATTCACACATTGTCGTACCAGCCCGCTATTTGTTTAAAAAATCATTATTAAGTAAGGAGGGACTCATGCATTGGGGGGGTCATTTTATAAATCCGGAAAAGAAAACAAGCAAACAAGACGCAGTTTTGTTCTTGCGGCTGTTATGCTTGCTATGTTCATGAATGCAATTGAGGGAACTATCGTTTCTACAGCAATGCCGGCCATTGTAAGCGATCTTGGAGGTTTTTCTCTTTATAGCTGGGTGTTTTCATCGTATCTTTTAATGAATGCAGTTACCGTGCTGATTTATGGCAAGCTGTCAGATTTATTTGGAAGAAAGCCGATTCTGATTTTTGGAATCATTGTGTTCCTAATAGGTTCGATATTATGCGGATTTGCTCATACGATGAATCAGCTGATTATATACCGATTCATCCAGGGTTTCGGGGCAGGAGCGGTCGCCCCGGTTGCTTCCACCATCATTGGGGATATTTATGAGAAGAAAGAACGTGCGAAAGTACAGGGGTACCTATCAAGTGTGTGGGGAATATCAGCCGTCATGGGACCAGCGCTGGGAGGCCTTCTAGTCCAGACGCTGACGTGGAGGCTCGTATTCTGGATTAACATTCCCCTGGGCATTTTATCCATGATCGGACTTGTTTTGTTTCTGCATGAAAATGTTAGTAAGAAAAAACCTGAAATTGATTATGGCGGAGCAGCATTGCTGACAGCCGGCATTTCCGCTGTCATGATCATTCTGGTGGAAGGCGGAGTTCATTGGCAGTGGGGTTCCTGGAAAATTATTATTCTTTTGGTGTTCGCGCTGCTCGCCCTATTTTTATTTGTCAGGCAAGAACGAAACTTTCCTGAACCTATGATGCCGTTTGAAATTTGGAAAGAAAAATCCATTCTGCTGGCAAATCTCGTTTCTCTGACTACAGGTATTATGATTATTGGATTATCCAGCTACCTGCCGGCTTTCGTACAAGGAGTGATGGAAAAGTCCCCGACTGTGGCGGGTTTTACTTTAACCTCCATGTCCATTGGGTGGCCCATTGCTTCGGCTCTTTCCGGAAGACTTTTAGCTAAAATAGGATTTAAATATACTTCCATTATTGGCGGGGTTTCCTTAATTGCCGGCAGTGCAATCCTTGTACTGATGAAGGCTTCTTTTGGACCGCTGGTGGCTGCATCTGGCACATTTCTTATTGGAATCGGAATGGGGCTCACATCCACATCCTTTATTGTCCTCATTCAAAATACAGTTGAATGGGAGCGGCGGGGCATTGCAACTGCTTCTAATCTTTTTATGAGAAACCTAGGCAATACTGTCGGTGCAGCACTGTTAGGCGGAATCATGAATGGAACTCTGCAAACATATCTGCATCACCACAGTGAACGCAAGTCCCTGACGATTGATGATGCTAATTCTTTGCTAAACGCCAGAGAACGCCTGCAGATTCCGGACAAACTGAGGCATATCCTGCAGGAGGGGCTGACAATTTCACTTCACCATGTTTATTTGATTGTCCTTTTATTTGCTGCTGTCAGCCTTGCCTTGCTGCTGCTTTTGCCAAAGAGCCATAAGATTGATTAATTTTAAAAGAAAAGGCGATAAATCAGCTGCAAGATGAGGGCAATGGTTACGGCGTGCAAGATCTTTTTTAGATGATTTGCAGCAATTTTTCTTGCCGCCCGTACTGCCAGCTGGGCACCTGCGATAGACCCTATCGCATAATAGAGAGCGACATCCCATTCGAAATTACCGGCATACAGATAAGACAGAAATGCTGCCCCGCAGCTGATGAAGGTCTGAAAGCGGGTTAATGCCAAGGCCTTCAGGTAGCTTGCACCATTGTTTAAAAATGTGTACATCAGCATGGTCGCCTGTCCAGGGCCAAACATTCCATCATATACACTTATCCCAAAAAGGGCAGGATATGCTTTTTTAGGGATATACCAATCACCGTCTTTTTGTTTCGGTTTTTTTAAAAAACTGATTATAAACGCTATACCAAGGAGAATAACAGCCATAATATTCATGGTTTTTTCGCTGAAAGAATTTGCAAGCATTCCGCCTGTCAATCCCCCTGCCAAGGCAAAAGGAATCAGGGTGAGTGCATCCTTTAATGTCAGCTCCCTTTGCTTTAACAAAACATAAAAACTTGAAAAAGAAGAAAACATGTTGGAGAATTTAGCGGATGCTATAACAGAATGTATAGGAATTCCGATCAGCAGCAGTGATGGCATGCCGATTAATCCGCCGCTTCCGGCAAGTGTGCCAATAAAAGTAGCTGTAAATCCAATCAGGATTAATAAAATAATTGTCATTACGCTCGCTTCCTTTCTTTTTTCTTGTATTATATGCCGTTTAAGCTGATAATTAAATTCTGATAAAATTAATCAAAGACATAAGATTTAGTTATCATTGGAGGTGCGAACGGTTATGTTATTTACAGAATTTCAGCTTCTGTCCGTTTTAGCGCAGGAAATGAATATGAGAAAAGCTGCTGAGCGTTTATTTGTTTCACAGCCCGCACTTTCTCAAAGACTGCAGAACATTGAAAATGATTGGGGGAAGAAATTGTTTCTCCGCTCCCAAAAGGGGCTGTCCCTTACTCCTGCAGGAGAGGCAGTGATTCGTTTCGCGAATGAAGTTATTGAAAAAGAAGAAAAGGTAAGGGAAGATATACAGTCCATGGATCATGAAGTGTATGGCACGCTGAAAATAGCTTGTGCAACAATCGTGGGTCAAAACTGGCTGCCGCAGGTTTTGAAAAAATTCGTTCAAAATTACCCCTATGCGAAAATATCACTTATAACCGGCTGGAGCAGCGAAATCCTTAAATCGTTATATGAAGGGCAGGTCCACATAGGAATCATCAGGGGCGCCCCTGACTGGAAAGGGGTAAAAAAGCACCTTTTCACAGATAAGCTGTATCTGGTCGATACTGAAATGAATGAATTAAGCCAGGTTCTGGAAACAGAACGGCCATTTATTCAATTTAAAAGCGACTCCAATTATTATCAGGAAATTCAGGACTGGTGGCATAGACAATTCCAGACCACTCCCAAAAATACTATTGTCGTGGACCAGATTGAAACCTGTAAACAAATGGTGTTCAATGGAATCGGCTATGCCATCCTGCCTGCCATTACTCTGCATAATAAAGACGAGAATGTATATAAAATTCCGCTCAGCAATGATCAAAATCATTCCATCCAAAGAGATACCTGGCTTTGCGGATATGAATCTGCTTTTGGGCTGAAGCAGGTGCAGGCATTCACTGAAATTGTCAAAGAGCATATACAGATGCAGGAAATATAATTCAATATAATGGGGGTGGAGGTTTCCCCGGGAAATTTTATTTTTCTGCTTTAGGTATTCAATAACTTGTTTTACATACAGTAGTTTGGTAAATTTAAATCTGAAAAATGATACATACAGGAGGACTATAATCATGAAAATGATGGACGCAAATGAAATTATCTCATTCATACAAAACAGTAAAAAATCAACACCAGTTAAGGTATATGTAAAAGGTGATCTAGAAGGTGTCGATTTCGGAGATTCTTCCAAGACATTCATTACCGGCAGCACCGGAGTGGTGTTCGGTGAATGGGACATTCTAGGCCCAATCCTTGAGGGAAATGAAAAAATCGAGGATTTCGTTGTAGAAAATGACCGCAGAAATTCAGCTATCCCATTGCTTAACCTGAAAGGAATCAAGGCAAGAATTGAGCCGGGCGCAATAATCCGCGACCAAGTTGAAATCGGCGATAATGCAGTTATCATGATGGGAGCTTCCATTAATATCGGATCAGTGATCGGGGAAGGAACCATGATTGATATGAACGCCATTTTAGGCGGCAGAGCAACGGTGGGAAAGAACTGCCATATCGGAGCCGGCGCAGTCCTTGCTGGTGTTATTGAGCCTCCTTCCGCAAAGCCCGTTGTTGTTGAAGATGACGTGCTGATTGGAGCAAATGCAGTTGTTCTGGAAGGAGTAACAATCGGCAAAGGAGCTGTAGTCGCTGCAGGAGCTATTGTCACAAAAGATGTGCCTCCGTATACGGTTGCAGCCGGAACTCCAGCGAAGGTCATTAAAGAAATTGATGAAAAAACCAAGTCGAAAACAGAAATCATGCAGGAGCTTCGCCAGCTTTAATCAATCTATATACATCCCACAAAAGCGCGGACTGCTTTATCCGCGCTTTTGTGCTTAGGAGGCAGTGGAAATGGAACAAATTAATCCGTTCATCGAGATACGCAGGAAACTCCATCAAATACCTGAATTGGGTTTTAAGGAATTTAAAACACAGCAATTTTTATTGGAATATATAAAAACTCTTCCGCAAGATAATCTTGAAACAGAAATATGGAAAACAGGCATTTTCGTTAGAATTAAAGGCACCAGCCCCCGTAAGACCATCGGATATCGGGCAGATATGGATGGACTTCCCATAAAGGAAGAAACAGGGCTGCCTTTTGCATCAAGGCATGAAGGAAGGATGCACGCTTGCGGCCATGATTTGCATATGAGCATAGCGCTGGGCGTTCTGACTCATTTTGCACATCATCCCGCAGCGGACAATCTGCTCTTTATATTCCAGCCAGCAGAAGAGGGGCCAGGGGGTGCTGAGCCTATGCTTAAGACAGAAGCTATGCGAAAGTGGCTTCCCGATCAGATCCTTGGGCTTCATATAGCACCTGAATACCCTGCGGGCACTATCGCCGTCAAAGAGGGCCTGCTTTTTGCAAATACTTCAGAGCTGTTTATTGACCTAAAAGGAAAGGGAGGCCATGCGGCGTATCCTCATGAAACAAAGGATATGGTAGTTGGTGCCTGCTCACTAGTCAGCCAGCTGCAGACAATTGTGTCGAGAAATATCAACCCGCTTGATTCTGCGGTCATTACAATAGGCAAGATAACAGGCGGCACCGTTCAAAACGTCATTGCTGAAAATGCCCGTCTGGAAGGTACAATACGGACGCTTAATGCCGATTCCATGCTTAAGGTCAAAAGCCGGATTGAAGCACTTGTCAAAGGAATCGAAATTGGCTTTGAATGTGAAGCTTCAATTGATTATGGAAGTATGTATTATCAGGTGTACAATGAGGAAAAGCTGACAAGGGAATTCATGGAGTTTGCCGAAAAACATTCAAGTGCTAATGTCATTGAATGCACCGAAGCAATGACTGGCGAGGACTTTGGCTATATGGTGAAGGAGATACCCGGATTTATGTTCTGGCTTGGTGCAGGCTCTGCTTATGGCCTGCATCACTCCATGCTAAATCCGGATGAAGAGGCAATCGGCACAGCCATACCATTGCTGATTTCTTATCTAAGCTTCAAGGCAAATAGAATGTAAGAAATGTATGTAAAGAAAAAGAAAAGGGCATTTGCACAGCAGGCCCTTTTCTTTTTCTTTTGCATGTTTACGCTTCTGTACTTGATTCCAGTCTTTTTTGTTCTTCAAGCTGTTCTTTTATCGTTTTTCTTAATGCCCGTTCAACATCTGCCTGTTTGCCGTTTATCGTTTTTGCGAGGATGCGGATAACGACATTGGATGAATCAAAGGACTGCACACCAAGAACACTCGGGCCCTCGATGATATTCTGAGACTGTGCTTCAGCAACTCTGCTGCATGCTTCCTGCAGAAGCTTTATGAGAGGCTCTACCTCCTTATCGGCAGGAAAAGAAATATCCACTAACGCACTCATATTGCCTCTAGAATGATTGCTTAAGCTGGTTATCTGCCGGTTGGGAAGATAATGGAGAGTTCCGTCCATACCGCGGATGATGGTGGTTTTAAGTCCGAGCTGTTCAACGACTCCTGAAAAAGTGCCTATTGTTACGTAATCCCCTACATCAAGCTGACGTTCCAATAATAGAAAAAATCCTGTTACAACATCACTGACAAGTCCCTGGGCCCCAAAACCGACGGCAAGCCCTACAACACCGGCTCCTGCCAAGATGGAGGTTGCAGGAATGCCGAGAACCTGAAAAATGGTAACAAGGAGCACAAAGACAAGAATATAGCCTATGACATTTCCTGAAAGGCTTTCGAGTGTTTTTGAACGACCTGGAGACACCTTTTCGCGTGTGCGGATTCTTGAAAAACTGGTTTTGATGATTCTTCTTGAAAGTGACCTGACAATCAGATAAATGATATAGATAATGAGGATTTTTAAAAAAATCATGCCGCCTTTTATTAATAAATCGTTCCAGTAACTGATATCCCGGACGTTATTTGGGAGCGTGAATTCATGCAGTTTCATGTAATCTTCCTTTCTGTGTTCGTCAGTTAAAGCACTTCATTATATTCCCCAAGATGTTCATGATAAACTTTCTTTGGACATTCCTATTTTAACTGAAAATGAAAAAAACTTCATCGCTTAACCGCCACTTATCTATTTATATCCTACGCTGCTCTGCTTTTAAAACTTGGTTATAGCAGGAAGGAATCAGAAAACAGCAAAAAGGAAATAATAGTGGAAGCGGGAGTTATTATTAATAATTACTCTTTATCTAAAATCGTTTTAATTGACGGCAAGATTGTGCTTGTCTATAATGGATTTTGTGCAGAAAAAATGAGAATATATTATCGCATTCTCATTTAATTACTTAATTGGAGGGATTATTATGCCAGAACGCATGGTAGGAAAACAGGCTCCGCGATTTGAACTGGATGCTGTTATGCCTAATAAAGAGTTTGGAAAAGTAAGCCTTGAAGAAAATATGAAAAACGATAAATGGACAGTGTTATTTTTCTATCCAATGGACTTTACTTTCGTATGCCCAACAGAAATTACCGCTATGTCTGATCGCTTTGATGAGTTCGAAGATTTGGACGCTGAAGTAATCGGTGTTTCTACAGACACTATTCATACACACCTTGCATGGATAAATACTGATCGTACAGAAAATGGACTTGGCGATCTTAAATATGCACTTGCTGCTGACACTAACCACCAGCTTTCCCGTGAATATGGCGTGCTGATTGAAGAAGAAGGCGTTGCACTTCGCGGTTTGTTCATCATTAATCCTGAAGGCGAGCTTCAATATCAAGTTGTCAACCATAACAATATTGGCCGTGATGTAGATGAAACATTACGTGTGCTTCAAGCTCTGCAAACTGGCGGACTATGCCCAGCCAACTGGAGACCTGGACAAAAAACACTTTAATTTAATTGCAGGGCCTAACTTTGCAGTTAGGCCCTTTTTTAGATAGGGCACCATCTCGATAGTGCTTTTATTCAAACAAATGGAGGTGCATGGTTTTGAAATTGCGCGAATTAATGCCGGAATTAAGCGGTGCAACAGCGTGGGTGAACAATGAGGTAACAAAGGAAGATCTTGTAGGCGATAAACCGACTTTGATTCATTTTTGGTCTGTAAGCTGCCATTTATGCAAAGAAGCGATGCCGCAGGTCAATCAGTTCAGAGACGAATTCAAGGATAAGCTGAATGTAGTGGCTGTTCATATGCCGCGGTCAGAGAAAGACTTGGATCTTGAGGAAATTAAAGAGGTTGCCAAAGAGCATGGTATTACCCAGCCTATTTATGTGGACAGTGAACTAAAACTTAATGATGCATTTGAAAACCAATATGTTCCTGCTTATTATGTATTTGATAAAGAAGGCAAGCTGCGTCATTTTCAGGCAGGCGGCAGCGGAATGAAAATGCTCGAAAAACGTGTGAACCGCGTTTTGGATGAAAATGAAAAAACAGTTTAATTTAAAGATAGACTAAACCCGGTCTTAATGGCCGACATGGGTTTAGTCTTTTTTTTGCTCTTTTTTAAAGTTCCCAGTAATTAAGTTCTGTTAGGCAATTCCATTGTTTAAAGATTGATTGAAGTTGAAGGTGCGAGGCTTCTGAGGGCGGGGCATGTTAGACCACGCAGATGCCCATGTCTCCCCGTCACCAGCCGCGCGGAAAGGAGCCGCCTTTAACTTGGCAGCAAAGAATATGAAAACAATCTTACCCAAATCATATTTGACTTGGGGAAAATTTAAGGGATAGTCTACTTTATTCGAATTTTGAAAAAATAAAAAATATTATTAAAAATAGCTGGAAATTTATTTCGAAACTCGATATATTTAGTAATGCGTCCTATTTAAAAAATACATATTTTGAATTTTTTGGAACTAGAAAGGAGAAGTGAATTTGGAGACTTTTAAAAAACTAAAAAATTTTTATTGGCCATACAAGAAATATTTTTTTGTCTCCCTTGCTTTTTTGCTGATCATTACGGGAGTTACCGTTGTATATCCGGTTTTTCTGCAGCTGACTATTGATAAAGTTGTAAATGAGAAGAAATATTATATGGTTCCATATCTTTCACTGGGGTTTGTAGCCATCATGGTCATCAAAGGCGGAGCCACCTTTGTTAATCAGTATACAGGTGATTTATTCGGGATTCATTCAGTTTATAAGCTGAGAAACTCTCTTTATGAAAAACTGCAGTACCTGCCGTTTCGCTATTATGATAATGCAAAGACGGGAGATTTGATGTCGAGGCTGACAGCAGATGTTGAGGGCTTCCGTTTTTTCCTTTCCTATGGCTTTTCAGAGCTCATACGCTTTATATTGATGGTTTTGATTTGCTGCGGTGTTATGTTTTACTATTCTGTTCCGCTAACGTTTGTGACGCTTAGCACACTTCCATTTTTGGCGGCAGCGGTATATAAATTCGATAAAGCCGTACATCCGGCTTTCAGGAAAATCAGAAAGTCATTCGGAAAATTGAATACCAATGTACAGGAAAACATCAGCGGAATCAATACAGTAAAATCCCTTTCAAGAGAAAACTTTGAAATCGGAAAATTTAACCGGTCGAACGGGGAATTTAAGCAAAATAGCCTGCTTACTTCCGGAATATGGGCAAAGTATTTTCCTGTGATGGAGCTTTTAGGGAATATCTCCGTAGTTGCATTGCTTTCTTACGGAGGTTATCTCGTTATCCATGGCACATTGACTCCTGGAGAACTTGTTGCCTTCTACAGTCTGGTCTGGTTTATTATTTGGCCGATTGTGAACCTTGGCTTTGTTGTGAATATGTTTTCCCAGTCTAAGGCTTCCGGTGAAAGACTGCTAGTGATACTTGAAGAAACTCAGCATATTGAGGAAAAAGAAGATGCAATCAAAAAGGAGCGGCTCCTAGGCTCAGTAGAATTCCAGAATGTCAGCCTTCAATATACAGAAGATGATGAAGAAGCCTTGCATGATATTACCTTTACTGCAGAACCAGGAAAGGTAATAGGCCTGATCGGTGCTACTGGCAGCGGAAAAACTTCTATCACCCAGCTGATTACACGTTTTTATATACCTACAGACGGAAGCATCCTGATTGATGGAAGAGACATTAGGGATTATTCACTCCAAACCCTTAGAAAGAATATCGGATTTGTCATGCAGGAATCTTTCCTTTTTTCTTCAACCATCAAATCTAATATATCCTATGGTAAACCGGAAGCATCCATGGAAGAAATCATTGATGCCGCAAAAAGGGCACAGGCACATGAATTCATTATGGAACTTCCTGATCAGTATGATACCCTTCTCGGTGAGAGGGGGATGGGGCTGTCTGGCGGCCAGAAACAAAGAATTGCCATCGCCAGAGCCATCTGTATAAATCCAAGCATACTCATACTTGATGATGCAACCAGCGCTGTTGACATGGAAACCGAATACAAAATACAAAATGCTTTTAGTGAAGTCATGAAAGGAAGGACGACATTTATCATTGCACACCGTATTTCTTCCTTAAAGCATGCAGATGAGATACTGGTACTTGAAAATGGAAAAGTGGCTGAAAGAGGCACACATGATGAATTAATAAAGTCCCATGGAGCATATGGGCGAATATATGATATTCAATTCAAAGACAGAGATTTGATACTGCATTCATAATGGATTGAATAGATAGGAGGTTGAATATGAAACAGGCAAAATCTAAAAGAACTCCATCAGACCGTTTTCAGTACTCTAATGACCAAGTCATTGAGAAACCCTTCAATTGGAAACAAATGCTGAGATTATTCAGTTATATGAAGCCGTACAGCAAGAAGCTTCTGCCTCTGGCCATTTTTTCCGTCTTGCTGACAACAGCGATAAAGCTAGTTATTCCAGCTCTTATTGGAGTGTATACACTTGGAGGGGCCATAAAGGAAAAAAACACGAACCATCTTTTCATGTATATCGGTATTATTGCCTGTTTGTATCTTATTGCATATGCCGCAAATATCTTCCGGATAAAGTGGATGAACGAGCTGGGGCAAAATGTTATTTATGATTTAAGGAAGGATTTATTCACACATGTACAGAGCCTATCGCATCGTTTTTTTGATCAGCGCTCTGCCGGGTCAATCCTGGTGAGAATCATGAATGATATTAACTCTCTTCAGGAGCTGTTTACAAACGGGGTCATTAATCTTTTGATGGATATGGTTTTGCTTGCAGGCATTATTGTAATTTTATTTACATTAAGCCCTCCATTGACACTGGCCATCATGATCATTCTGCCTATTATGTTCTTTATTTCAACCAGTCTCCGCAAAAAAATCAGGAGAAGCTGGCAGCTGGTCCGTTTAAAACAGTCGAAATTGAATTCCCATTTAAATGAAAGCATTCAGGGAATCAGGATTACCCAGTCATTCACCCAAGAAAAGGAGAACATGAACTTTTTTGACGGAATCAATGCAGAAAACTTTGAGAGCTGGAGAAGCGCTGCCAGAAAAAATGCAGTCTTCAGGCCTCTAGTTGAAGCTACAAATGCACTTGGGACAGCTGTCTTAATTTGGTATGGATCACATCTAATCCGGGGAAGCTCGCTGTCACTTGGCGAATTTGTTTCCTTCTCATTTTATCTGGGAATGTTTTGGGATCCTATTTCGCGTATGGGGCAGGTATATAACCAGCTGCTGGTCGGGATGGCTTCTTCAGAAAGAATTTTTGAATATTTAGATGAAAAGCCTTTAATTGATGAACATCCTGATTCTGTTAAACATGATGATATGAAAGGCCATATCATTTTTGATTCGGTAGAATTTGCCTATAACGGCGCCCGAAAAGCATTAAAGGGGATTTCACTCGAGATGGAAACTGGAAGTACTGTAGCGCTTGTAGGCCATACAGGATCCGGAAAAACCACGATTGCAAATTTGATCAGCCGCTTTTATGACCCAACCGCAGGAGCAGTTAAAATAGACGGTATTGATTTAAAAAATATGTCCCTATCAAGCCTTAGAGGAAATATCAGCATTGTGCTGCAGGATACATTTATCTTTTCGGGAACCATTATGGAAAACATTCGGTTTGGCCGACCTGATGCAACCGACGAAGAAGTGAAAAATGCTGCCCGGGCTGTTGGAGCTGATATATTTATCCAATCTTTGCCAAATGGATATGAAACAGAAGTAGAGGAGAGGGGGAATATCCTGTCTGTGGGAGAAAGGCAGCTTCTTTCCTTTTCTAGGGCTCTTCTTGCAGATCCTAAGATCCTGATTCTTGATGAAGCAACTGCAAGCATTGATACTGAAACGGAAATGAAAATACAAGGAGCCCTTAAAACCCTGCTTAAGGGAAGAACCTCAATCATCATCGCACACAGATTATCGACAATAAGGGAAGCGAATAAAATATTCGTGCTGAACCATGGTGAAATCCTGGAGGAAGGCAGCCATGAAGAACTGATGTATCTAAAGGGTGAATATTATCAACTTGTTAAAGCACAGTTCAATATGCAGCAAGCTGTATAAAAAGGATAATGAAAGAAAAGCGGTCAGCAATCTTCTTCCGTCTGGAAGGAGAAGCTGGCTTATTTCATGTCTTTTTATATGGCACACTATTTCTCTCCTGATAGAAAAAAAACAATGTGATAAACTAGAGTACATACAAGCGCATGACTAGCCGTGAAGAAAAAGGAATGAGCATGGTGCCATAAAGATAAGGTGCCTGCAGATGCGTACACGGCCATAAAGCCTTTCAGGAAGGATGATTTTCTTTGAAGGCGGAATTTGATGATGGGTTCAGGAGGAATTTTAGTGAAAAAAGAATTTGCTGTAATTGGTTTAGGGAGATTTGGGGGGAGTATTGTCAGGGCATTGGCTGAAGAAGGCATGGAGGTTCTGGCCATAGATACAAATGAAGAGAGGGTCAATGAATTTGCCCTGGTGGCTTCCCACGCAGTAATTGGTGATTCGACAGATGAAAATGTTCTGAAAAGCCTTGGCATCCGGAACTTCGATCATGTTATCGTAGCAATTGGGGATAATATTCAATCCAGTATTCTTACAACTCTCATGCTGAAGGAAATGGGAGTGGAAAATATAACAGTCAAAGCTCAAAATGATTACCATGAAAGAGTATTGCTGAAAATAGGGGCTGATCGTGTTGTACACCCTGAGCGGGATATGGGAAGAAGGATTGCCCATAATATTGTTTCAAACAATGTCCTGGATTATTTAGAGCTGTCTGATGAGCATTCTATTGCTGAGATTGCAGCCAGCGGTAAAATGACAGGAAAATCTGTTATTGATTTAGATATTCGTGCAAAGTTTGGGATCAACATCGTAGCTATTAAAAGAGGGAAGGAAATCATTGTGTCGCCGCTTGCCACTGATATCTTTCAAAATGGGGATATCCTCATTGTCATTGGCGCAGACGATGATATCAGCAGGTTTGAAAGAAAAGTCATCCAATGATTATGCACAAAAAAACCGTTCCATGGGAACGGTTTTTATATGGCTATTATACTTCCATGATAATCGGCAGGATCATCGGGCGGCGTTTTGTTTTCTCATAAAGGAACGGTGAAAGTGTATCAGTGATTTCATTTTTGATTTCTGACCACTGATTAGTCTTTCTTTCCATCACTTTATTGAGATGCTTTGTGATGAGGGACTGGGCATCACTGATCAGATCACCGGATTCTCTCATATAAACAAAGCCTCTTGAAATAATGTCTGGTCCCGCAGAGATTTTGAATTCTTTCATATTAATGCTGACGACCACTACGACAAGACCTTCTTCAGATAAGATGCGGCGGTCGCGCAAAACGATATTGCCTATATCGCCAATGCCGCTACCATCAATATAAACAGAGCCTGAAGGAATTTTGCCGGCAACCTGGGCAGTATTTTCGCTGAGTGCCAGCACTTCGCCATTATCCATGATGAAGCAATTTTCAGCAGGGACTCCGCAGTCAATCGCATGCTGGCTATGAAGTTTCTGCATCCGGTATTCACCGTGTATCGGCATAAAGAATTTTGGTTTCATTAAACGAATCATTAACTTCTGTTCTTCCTGTCCGCCGTGTCCAGAAGTATGGATATTGTTAAGCGGTCCGGAAATGACTTCAGCACCAGCGCGGTAAAGCATGTTGATTGTTCTGGAAACGCTGATATTGTTGCCTGGTATAGGAGAAGATGAAAATACAACAGTATCCCCAGGAATAATCTGAATCTGGCGATGTGTTCCGTTTGCTATCCTCGAAAGGGCGGCCATAGGTTCTCCCTGGCTTCCTGTACACAAGATCGCAACCTTATTGGCAGGCATTCTGTTAAGCTGGTGAGTATCAATGAAAGTATCCTTAGGTGCACTGATATATCCCAGTTCAAGCCCAATATTAATGGCTGCTTCCATGCTCCGGCCAAAAACAGCAACCTTTCTCCCGTTTGCTACAGCAGCTTCTGTAACCTGCTGCAGACGGTGGATGTTTGAAGCGAATGTTGCAAATATGATTCTTCCGTCAACCTTCCGGAAAATATCATCAATGCTCTCGCCGACGCGTCTTTCAGACATGGTAAAGTGAGGGACTTCACTATTCGTACTGTCTGAAAGCAGGCAAAGAACTCCGTCTCTTCCGATTTCAGCCATTTTTGTCAAGTTGGCAGGCTCACCGACTGGAGTGAAATCGAATTTGAAGTCGCCAGTATGGACAATTTGCCCAGGCGGTGTTTTTACTACAATTCCATAAGAATCAGGAATGCTGTGTGTTGTCCTGAAAAACGTCACAGATGTTTTTCTGAACTTGATTACATCATCTTCCTGGATTTCAATTAACTTTGTCTGACGCAGCAGACCATGTTCTTCAAGCTTATTCCGAAGAAGTCCCAGAGCCAATTTCCCCCCATAAACAGGGACGTTCAGCTGTTTAAGGAAGTAAGGAATCCCGCCGATATGATCTTCATGGCCATGTGTGATGAAAAGGCCTTTGATTTTATCTTCATTTTTAACTAAATAGCTGTAATCAGGAATAACATAATCGATGCCAAGAAGTTCGTCTTCAGGAAATTTTATTCCCGCATCGATGATGATGATTTCATCCTGGAATTGTACAGCATAAGTGTTTTTACCGATTTCTCCCAGTCCGCCTAAAGCGAAGACGGCTGTTTGATCATTTTTTACAAATTTCATAAATTATCCTAGCTCCAATACTTTAAAATCTTCATTATGTTCTTTTTCATATTCATAATAAGCGCCTTGTACTGCTTGAACGAATTCAATATTATATGGTTCTGATTTGAGCTTTAAACGGACATCCCGTTCTGACTCGCCTTCCACATAAATTGTTTTTGTATTTTCCCGCACCGGGACTTCTGTTGCATTTACTTGGTAGTAAACTTTAAAAGTCATCGAATCTCTCTCCTATTCTTTTTTAATTGCTTTTTTCATTATATATAAAAACAACAATTTTTTCATGTTTTACAACATCATGCTAAAATTCATAGAGCCTTCTTTAAACCAGTATTTGCTGTTTGGTTTTTGAAGCCTATTATGTACATAATTATTATGGATAAAACCTGTATAAAAAGAATTATACCAACAGTTCATCCAGAAACCAAACCTTATCGGTCATTTTCCTAAAACACAGCACGCTGCCAGGAGGAATATGTAAGGATTTTCGTTTGGAATTTTATATAAAAGAAGCCCTGCCTGAATATTGGGAGGGCCATATGCCCGTTCTGGAGTCCGTATGCCAGATCAGGCGGGAGAAGAAACATATGCACGATATGAACATCAGGCAATTGATTTTTTTCTCAGTAAATCATTCCATTGTTTAAGCAGTTTTTTCCGCAGCCTTTTTAACAAGGTGATTACGCTCCCTTTATCTATTATTGTAAAGGAATATTGGATAATGTAAATATATCTTTCTGCACAAAACGCAAAATAGCGAAAGCTTGTTCTGCACCAATGAACATATCCTTTAGTCAGTCACTTCCTTTAGTATGCGAAAAAACCTTAAAAACTTGCAGTTTGAAGTCTGGGAATTGCTTACAAAAATCTCCCTGAAAATTTACCCCTGTTTTCTTGACTTATTTCCTAAAGTGAGTATTTAATGGGAACATATCAATAAATTAGGCTCTTTTCTTAAAGATTGTTGTTTAATGAGTTCTGTGAGGCGGTCCCATTGTAAAACGGGTTGATTGGAGCGTAAGGTGCGAGACTCCTGCGGGATTAGCGGGACAGGTGAGACCCCGCAGGCGGAGCTGAGGAGGCTCACCGCTTGCGTGGAAAGCGAGCATCCTGGAGCGGAAATCAACCACTTGTTCCATAGCAACAAAGTTTATGAAAACAGCCATAAATTAAAATGAATGCTGTACTGAAAAGAATGGATGTGGAACCTGATGAAAATTGTTTTTTTCGATATAGATGGTACATTGCTGGATCATGAGAAATCACTTCCTGCATCGGCAAAAAAGGCTATTAAAACCCTGCAGGAAAATGGAGTGTTTGTCGCCATTTCAACAGGGAGAGCCCCTTTTATGTTTAAAGCCTTAAGGGAGGAACTGGATATTGATACATTTGTCAGCTTTAATGGGCAATATGTTGTTTTTGAGAACAATGTAATCTACCAGAATCCCTTATCCCCTGAAGAAGTGGAAAAGTTAAAAAACCATGCAGGCAAACAGGATACTGCTTTAGTATTCATGAATGAGCAGACCATGAAGTCTACAGTTCAAAATAATGGCAGAGTGAAAGAGGCAATGGGGACACTTAAATTCCCTCATCCCGAACAGGATGGAGATTTTTATAAAGATAAAGAAATATATCAGTCTTTATTGTTCTGCTCCGAAGAAGAAGAACATCAATACATAGGCCATTATGATAAATTCAGATTTATCAGATGGCATGAATTATGCTTGGATGTGCTGCCAGCAGGCGGATCTAAAGCAGAGGGAATCAAGATACTAATGGATAAAATAGGATTCAAACTGGATGATGTATATGCGTTCGGAGATGGTCTGAATGATATTGAAATGCTTCAGGCTGTCGGCCATGGAGTGGCGATGGGAAATGCTCTTGAAGAAGTAAAGAAGCATGCAGATTTTGTAACAAAAGATGTGGATGATGATGGCATCCTTTATGGATTGAAGCATCTGAAGCTGATTTAACATGCGATTGCACTTATAAATGTGATAAAAAAGTAAGAGGCCTGCAGTGAGCCGATTTGCACTGCCAGCCTCTTATTCATCGTTCAATTGGAACAGCACCGGATTCGATTTCAAATGGATCTTTCTCATTGATATGATCATAAAACATGATACCATTAAGGTGATCGATTTCATGCTGAAATACGATAGCCGGCAGTCCTCTCAGCCGCAGGTTCACTTCTTCTCCATCCATTTTCGTTCCTTTGATTGTTACCCTGGAATGACGCGGGACAAAGCCGGGAACGACACGGTCAACCGAAAGGCATCCCTCGCCAGCTGTCAGGTAAGATTTTTCTAAAGAGTGGCTGATGATTTTTGGATTAAAGAGAGCGTGGCTGTACAGATTTCCTTTCTTATCCCGGACATGGACGGCAATCATTTTCTTTGTAATGTTAATCTGCGGTGCTGCCAGCCCGATTCCTGGCCTCAGTCCGTATTTTTCAGCCATTTCCGGATCCTGGCTGTTTTGGACATATTCCATTAAACTCTTCAGGATATCTTTATCCTCTTCAGATGCTGGCAAAGTGACATCTTTTGCTGGAAGTCTCAATGAAGGATGGCCCTCCCTGACGATATCTTTCATGGTAATCACGATTTTCACCTCTATTTATATGTATAGTAAGAGTCTACCAAAAATGTCCTGAAAAGGTAAATGTGCATTTTAAGGAAGCGTTAAATAAAGAGGGCTTGCCGAACGCTCGCCCTCCGTGCATTTCATGTACAAATACAAATCTCGTGTTTTAGTTTCTTGCAGAAAAGGGTAAAGGAATATTGGAGTGATGATTGTGAGCACTTTTTGCCTTTTTTAGTATTTAGTATGTTAATTACATAAGCACGCACCGACAATGATGAGCAAAATGAACAGAACGATTATTAGGGCAAAGCCTTTTCCAAAACCGCAGCCTCCTGCAGGAATTGCCGGATAGCAAGGGGAATAGCTGTAAGAAGGAACTGGTGTGCAGCATTCGCTTCCATAACCTCCATAATACATAGGTGAAACCTCCGCTTTATCTTTTTTATCATCCGCCTTGGAATGATTTACTACAGCCTATGCGGTTCGCTGGGTATGGTGCAGGAAATTTCCCGCATGCAGGCTGTGCACGATCTGGAAATTTTCTGGAGAGCAGTATTAAAAACCTTTAAACAAAAGCAGGCGGCACTCCTTTGCCTGTTCAGGAAAAAACGAATACTTAGAAAAATGGGGGTTCTACTAGTGTTAAAGTATCTTAACGTATTGTTCATCATCGGACTTACAGCAGGTTTATCCGGCTGTTTTGGGAGTTCATCTCCAGAAGAAAAAATTCAGGAAACGCTGCAAAATACCGTCAACCAGGAGAAGGCATTTGAAAAACAGCAAAAACCGATCACTGATCTGGAAAAACAGGAAAATGCCTATTATCAGCAAATTATCAAATTGGGGATGCCTCAGTACGATCAGATTGTTTCCTTATCGGACAAGGCCATTGAGAATATAAAAAAACGTGAACAGCTGGTTGATAAGGAGCGGAAGAGCATCATTTCATCGCAGGATGAGTTCAAAAAAATGGACAGTGAAATCAGCGATATCGATAAAAAAGATGTGAAAAAAACCGCAGCAGCCATGCAAAAGACGATGGATCAGCGCTATAAGGCCCATGAAAAGCTATACAATCTTTACAAACAGAGCCTAGCAGACAATAAGGAACTATATCAGCTTTTTAAGAAAAAGGATCTGAAGATGGATGAACTGCAGACCCAAATTGATAAAATTAATCAGTCCTATGACAAGGTGATGGCCGAGAACAAACATTTCAATAACCTTACAGATCAATACAATAAAGAAAAAAAGGCGTTTTATAAACAGGCTGAATTAAAAAGTGAATCAAAATAAAAAAACTGGTGCAGCTGCCAGTTTTTTTTTAGGTTTTTCTTTAAGATTTTTTTTAATGTGTACTGTGAGGCGGTCTAAATGTTAACCGGTTAGATTGGGCAGGCATCCTGAAACAGAAAATTTTACAGGAAATAGGGATTCTTAAATGAAAAGGCTTACCTTTTGAGGGTTTTATAGTACAGTAGTGAAATTAAAACTATAACAGATGTCTGTAAAATAGTAACGGAGATGAAAAAGCAAGAAAAATAATCATGGGGAATAAAAGATTCTAACTCATTGACGGATTAATATTGATTACTGTAAACTAAACATGGAATAAAGCATTGTATCAATTTTAGTAAAAAAAATATTGGTACAGTATTAATTTGCAGAAGGTAAAAATCTTCGTGTTTACGGACAAAGTTATAGGGAAACATATAATGATCTGGATTTTAATACCTGAGCAGATCGATAATGCTTTATAGATTAATTTAACCCTTTTATTGAAAGGATGAGGTGGCACAGATGGCTTCCAAAACGAAACAGGCTAAATTTGATGTCAAAAAACAACTCGATGTTGTTGAAGAACAATTTCAAACCTTACAGATACTGAACGAAGAAGGCGAAGTAGTCAATAAAGATGCAATGCCTGATTTAACAGATGAACAGCTTCAGGAATTAATGAAGCGTATGGTGTATACACGTATTCTTGATCAGCGTTCCATTTCCTTAAACAGACAGGGAAGGCTTGGATTTTATGCTCCGACTGCCGGACAAGAGGCTTCACAGCTGGCATCTCAGTATGCTTTGGAGAAGGAAGACTTTATTCTTCCAGGATATCGTGATGTGCCGCAGCTCATCTGGCATGGCCTTCCGCTTGCCCAGGCATTCCTATTCTCACGTGGTCATTTCAAAGGAAACCAGATCCCAGAGGGAGTAAACGTCATTTCTCCTCAAATTATTATCGGAGCACAGTTTGTACAAGCTGCCGGTGTAGCTCTTGGCTTGAAAAAACGCGGTGCAAAAGCAGTTGCTGTTACATATACAGGAGACGGCGGTACTTCCCAGGGTGATTTTTATGAAGGCATGAACTTTGCGGGAGCTTTTAGTGCGCCAGCTATCTTTATCGTTCAAAATAACCGTTTTGCGATTTCAACTCCAGTGGAGAAACAATCAGCTTCAAAAACAATGGCCCAAAAAGCAGTTGCTGCAGGTATTCCGGGCATCCAGGTAGATGGAATGGATCCTCTTGCTGTTTATACGGCTGTTAAAGAGGCTCGTGAACGCGCTGTCAATGGCGAAGGCCCTACGCTTATCGAAACATTGACATACCGTTACGGCCCGCATACCATGGCAGGCGATGATCCGACCCGCTACCGTACCTCAGACCTTGATAATGAATGGGAACTTAAGGATCCGCTAGTGCGCTTCCGTAAATTCCTTGAAGGAAAAGGAATCTGGAACGAGCAGATGGAAAACGAGACAATTGATAAAGCAAAAGAAGATATCAAGGCAGCAATTAAGATTGCTGATGAAACTCCTAAACAAAAAGTGACAGATCTGATGGAAATCATGTATGAAGAAATGCCTGTTAATTTAAAAGAACAATATGAAATTTATAAAGAAAAGGAGTCGAAGTAAGCCATGGCTCAAATGACAATGATACAAGCGATTACTGATGCACTTCGCACAGAATTGCGCAATAATGAAAACGTTCTTGTGTTCGGGGAAGATGTCGGTGTCAACGGCGGAGTTTTCCGTGCAACAGAAGGTTTGCATAAAGAATTCGGCGAGGACCGTGTATTTGATACACCGCTTGCTGAATCCGGTATTGGCGGACTATCAATCGGTCTGGCGCTTCAAGGCTTCCGTCCGGTTCCTGAAATCCAGTTCTTTGGTTTTGTTTTCGAAGTAATGGATTCAGTTGCAGGACAAATGGCACGTATGCGCTACCGTTCAGGCGGCCGCTACAATATGCCGATTACAGTCCGTTCTCCATTTGGAGGAGGGGTTCATACTCCGGAGATGCACTCAGACAGCCTGGAAGGGCTAATGACCCAATCACCGGGATTGAAGGTTGTTGTGCCTTCAACACCTTATGATGCAAAAGGGCTTCTTATCTCTGCTATCCGTGATAATGACCCGGTCATTTACCTGGAACATTTAAAATTATACCGTGCCTTCCGTGAAGAGGTGCCTGAAGAAGAATACACCATTCCTCTTGGCAAAGCTGATGTAAAACGTGAAGGTAAAGACCTTTCCATCATCACTTACGGAGCTATGGTTCATGAGTCTCTAAAAGCGGCAGAAGAGCTTGAAAAAGAAGGTTTTTCAGTTGAAGTGGTTGACCTTCGCACAATTGCTCCGCTGGATATTGAAACAATCATTGCTTCTGTGGAAAAAACCGGCCGTGCAATCGTTGTGCAGGAAGCGCAAAAACAAGCAGGCGTGGCAGCAAATGTTGTGGCAGAAATAAATGAGCGCGCTATCTTAAGCCTTGAAGCACCGGTTCTCCGGGTGGCTGCAGCAGATACGATTTATCCATTTTCACAGGCAGAGCCTGTTTGGCTTCCAAACTATAAAGATGTAATTGAAACAGCGAAAAAAGTTTTGAATTTCTAATAAACTGAGATGTCTGCTTACGGGTGTTTCCCTTAAGCAGTTCATTTTTCTAAAACGTCTGCGGCAAAAGCTATTAGATGACAGATTACTAGCTATGTTCTTGCTGCGATAGTTGATTTAAAAAATAGGAGGGTGAATTCATTGTCATTCCAATTTAGACTCCCAGATATCGGTGAAGGTATTCACGAGGGTGAAATAGTAAAATGGTTCATAAAACCGGGAGATAAGATTCAAGAAGACGATGTGCTTTGCGAAGTTCAAAATGACAAAGCTGTCGTTGAAATACCATCTCCAGTTGATGGCACAGTTGAAGAAGTCCTTGTAGAAGAAGGAACGGTTGCCACAGTTGGCGACATTCTGGTAACTTTCGATGCACCAGGATACGAAAACCTTCAATTTAAGGGCCACCACGATGAAGAAGAAGGAAAATCAAGCACGGAAGCACAAGTTCAATCTACTGGTGAAGCTGGCCAGGAAGTGGATAAGAAAGAGGCTTCTAAGCAGGAAGAAACAGAAACCACTGGTGCAGGAGCACAGCCTCAGGCGGATGCAGATCCTAATCGCCGTGTAATTGCCATGCCTTCCGTACGCAAATATGCAAGAGAACAAGGAATAGACATCCGCCAGGTTTCAGGAACCGGTGATAATGGACGGGTTATGAAGAGCGACATTGATGCTTTCGCAAATGGCGGAGCCGAACAAGCTCGGACAGAACAGCCTGTCCAGGAAACGGCTAAAGAGGAAAAAGCTCCTGCAAAAGCTGCAGCAGCAATCCCTGAAGGCCAATATCCTGAAACAAGGGAGAAAATGAGCGGAATCAGAAAAGCGATTGCAAAAGCGATGGTTCATTCTAAACAGACGGCTCCTCACGTAACGCTGATGGATGAAGTGGACGTAGACAAACTTGTTGCACATCGCAAGAAGTTCAAAGAAATTGCTGCTCAAAAGGGAATCAAATTAACATTCCTTCCTTATGTGGTCAAAGCTTTAACCAGTGCATTGCGTGAATTCCCGGCACTAAATACATCTATTGATGATGCTTCAAGCGAAATCGTCCATAAGCATTACTATAATATAGGAATTGCAGCGGACACTGAAAAAGGACTTCTGGTTCCTGTAGTAAAAGATGCAGACCGCAAATCTACATTTGCTGTCTCAAATGAAATTAATGAACTGGCAACTAAAGCCCGTGAAGGAAAATTGGCACCAGATGAAATGAAAGGCGCTTCTTGCACAATCACCAATATTGGTTCTGCAGGCGGACAATGGTTCACTCCTGTAATCAATCATCCTGAAGTAGCCATTCTTGGAATCGGCCGCATTGCGGAAAAACCGGTTGTCCGTGACGGCGAAATTGTTGCTGCTCCGGTATTGGCTCTATCTCTTAGCTTCGATCACCGGATTATTGATGGTGCTACAGCACAAAATGCTCTTAATCATATAAAAAGATTGCTTAACGACCCAGAACTTTTGTTAATGGAGGCGTAAAAAATGGTAGTAGGAGATTTTCCGATTGAAACAGATACTTTAGTCATTGGTGCAGGTCCCGGCGGATATGTTGCGGCAATCCGTGCAGCCCAGCTTGGACAAAAAGTAACAATTGTTGAAAAAGGTTCGATTGGCGGAGTTTGTTTGAATGTAGGCTGCATTCCTTCAAAAGCCTTGATTTCTGCAGGACATCGTTTTGAGCAAGCACAGCATTCAGATGAGATGGGGATAACAGCTGAAAATGTGAAACTTGATTTTTCCAAGGTCCAAAACTGGAAAGCAAGCGTTGTTAATAAGCTTACCGGTGGAGTGGAAACTCTTCTGAAAGGCAATAAAGTAGATATCGTTCGTGGAGAAGCATATTTTGTGGATGAAAACAGTATTCGTGTAATTAATGACGATTCTGCACAAACATACACATTTAAAAATGCAATCATTGCTACTGGCTCTACTCCGATTGAACTTCCTGCTTTCAAATATTCAAAGCGAGTTCTGAACTCTACGGGTGCTCTTGCACTTGAAGAAGTTCCTTCATCAATGGTTGTAATCGGCGGAGGATATATTGGAACAGAGCTTGGCGGAGCATATGCCAACCTTGGAACAAAAATTACTATTTTAGAGGGATTGGATGAAATCCTGGCTTCATTTGAAAAGCAAATGTCATCTCTCGTAAAACGCAACCTTAAGAAAAAGGGTGCAGAAATTGTAACAAAAGCAAGTGCCAAGAGTGTGGAAGAAACAGAAAATGGCGTAATTGTCACTTATGAAGTTAAAGGCGAAGAAAAGAAAGTGGAAGCTGACTATGTGCTTGTAACAGTCGGCAGACGCCCGAATACAGCAGAAATGGGACTAGAGCAGCTTGGGATCAAGGTTTCTGATCGCGGACTGATTGAAATAGATGAGCAGTGCCGTACAAATATCAAAAACATCTATGCAATCGGTGATATCGTTACAGGACCTCCTTTAGCGCATAAAGCCTCTTACGAAGGCAAGATTGCTGCAGAAGCTATTTCAGGACATGCTTCTGAAATTGATTACCTGGCAATTCCGGCTGTTGTATTTTCTGAACCGGAGCTTGCTTCTGTGGGCTATACCGAAAAAGAAGCGAAAGATGCAGGAATCGATGCAATTGGATCAAAATTCCCGTTTGCAGCTAATGGAAGAGCTCTTTCATTAAACAGTGCAGAAGGCTTTATGAAGCTTGTTACACGCAAAGAAGATGGACTGGTAATCGGTGCGCAAATCGCCGGAGCCGGAGCTTCTGATATGATTGCGGAGCTGGGATTGGCAATTGAAGCTGGCATGACTGCAGAAGACATTGCCATGACCATTCATGCACATCCGACTTTGGGAGAAATTACAATGGAGGCAGCTGAGGTTGCACTTGGTATGCCAATCCATATCGTAAAATAAATAAATACAAAAAAAGTGCGTCTGCTGTTAGCAGGCGCATTTTTTTGTGTTTATACCGATAGATATCCTTCGTTGTCAGACAGCAAATTAAAGTGTAAGCGGGTAGTCAGCAGCTAACCCTTCCGATTAGTCTGCTTAATTCCTGATACTTTACTTTATAGGGTTTTTTGGATAGCTTTCATTATGGCTTGCTTTGTGACATTTGTTCCAGATATCCGGTTGAGAACTTTACCGTTTTTGGAAATGATGACTAATGCAGGAGCTTCTTTTATGTTGAGAGTTTTACAATCCTTTTTATGATTGTCAAAATTTAGTTTCTTAAGTTTGCCAGATTGTGCGGGGTGTTTGCTGATAAATTCCAGAAGGGCATCATAATATGCATTTTCAGACATATAATTGGATTCATTAGAGAGTAAAACAATCTTATCTTTATACTTAGGCAAGGAATGTGCCGAAGAATTTTGGCCTGGAGAGCAAGAGGAAAGAATCAGGAAAAAACATGGAAGAAAAATCAGTAACATTAATTTATTTTTCATGATAAACCCCTTTCTAATACGATGGTTTTTTCAGATATAGGGAGCTTCTTATCCCTGCGAAAGTTTTGTTTAAGATAATCACAAATTGATAGTTTATCACCTGAAGAAATATGATAACTGAGCTGCTGTTTTAGAATAAAGTAATTTTAACATGAAAATCTGCCTAAAACGCCGTGTCATTTAAATGATACACAACTGCAAAAATAGAGGTACAAGCAGGAAAATGAAGAAAAACATGATATGGCTGAACATTTAGGAAAGGAAATTACGGGGTGGGGAATTATAAAATGCAATATAGGATTTAGCGCTTTGCAGTTTATACTTTAGCGAGGGTGATACCTTGAAAAATTATGTAGTATTCCTTTTTCAGCTTATAGTCTGGAGCGGTTATACAGTTGTAGAATGGCTATCTGTGGATGATAAGCTTTTATTTAAAATACTCATGTTCCTGATTTTTTCCTATCTTGCGATTTATGTTGGCAATTCAATTCTAAAGTCTAATAAAAAAACGATTCTTATAACAGGAATCAGTTTGTTTTTCTACGGTGCTGTTCAGATTTTACTGAAAATTGTCATACCTTACTCCTAATCGGGGCTTGCCATTTGCAAAATTCGCCTGTTCTGTGTAAGTATAGATAATATGGAAAAGTATTATGTCCTTCTACCTGAAGATACAAAGGGAAGGACAGGCAATTTTGGAACAGGGAGGCCAGACATTGAAGAAATTAACTTTCAGTATTGCAGCACTCTCGATTTTTTTAATATTAAGTGCGTGCGGCCAGCAGGATGCCAAACAGCCGGATACGGAAAAGGTGACTGGCGGGCAAACAGCCCATTCCGCACAAAAAAATGAAAAAAAAGACACAGAACGAACTGACATTAAGAAAAAAGAAAACAGCAAGGATGCAATGGCTCAATCGGTGCAGACTGCTGAAAAACCAGCTCCCCAATACCGCCTGAATCCGGCTACATGGTCGCTTAAGCCGATTGCAAATGCCAATCCAAAAGCCATCTTGCTTACATTTGATGATTCTCCCGACAAGTATGCATTGGAGATAGCCAAAACTCTTCAGTCTCTTCATGTTAAAGCAATCTTTTTTGTGAACGGTCATTTTCTGGAAAGCGCAGAAGGCAGGGAAAAGCTGAAAGCCATACATGATATGGGCTTTATGATCGGCAATCATACTTACCATCATACTGGTTTAAAAGATCTTCCAGAAGCAAAGCAGAAAGATGAAATAGTTAAATTGAATAATCTTGTTAAATCCATTACAGGTGAACAGCCAAAATTTTTCCGGGCTCCTTTTGGCCAGAATACAGACTATTCGAAGAAAATTGCTGCACAGCAAAAAATGATTTTAATGAACTGGTCATTTGGATATGACTGGGTGAAAGAGTATCAAAGTAAGGCTGCCATAACAAAAATCATGCTAAACACACCATATTTAACCAGCGGCGCCAATTTGCTTATGCATGACAGAAAATGGACTAGCGAAGCAATCAAGGACATTGTACAGGGCTATCAGGCAAAGGGATATGATATCATTGACCCTGCTTTGATTGAAACTCTGTAGGCTGATTGGGAAATTTCATGCTGTCTATACGCAAAAGAAATCGAAAATATAGAAAGGCTGTTTTCGTAAACTTTGCTGTTATGGATCAAGGAGCTGATTTCCTCTTCAGGATGC